>NZ_JBEPAA010000044.1:0-68317 GCF_040298365.1 Kitasatospora sp. NPDC001603 | reverse complement strand
TGGGGGGTGGCGGTCACACCCCCCCGCCCGCGCCCTGTTGCCCCACGCTCTGGCGGGGGGCCCGGGTGGTGGTCCCCGCCCTCCACCCCCCCCCCCCCCCCCCCGCTTCTGCGCGCCACTCGATCGGGGTATCTCGCTGAACCGCTGGACGGTCAGACCAGCGTCGGGCACTGGGCGTCGAGAAGCCCCGGCCACGGGGGGAGGCCTGTGGTGGATGACCCGACTCGACCTGCGACACAGGCTGCCTACCGTGAATGCCCGATGGTCCAGGTCATGGCAGCTGATCCGTTTCCGGTGGCGGACATGGAAGCGCTGACGTTCCAGGTCGTGGCCGAGCTGGAATCCGGCGGGCCCGTCCCACGCAAGCCGTTCGCAGTACTGGACGCTCACGCCATGCCGCGCCGCTCCTCCTCCGTTCGGTCTCCGATCGGCGTGCGCCGGTGATGCCAAGTCTGCATCTGCTGCTGCTCGGCCAGCGGTGCAGGGATCTTCCGGACCGCCTGTACCGGGCCGTCGGCCGCCGCCGCGGTGCGGCGCTCCAGCTCGGCCGTCGTCTCCCGCAGCTGCGAGGCCACAGCTTCCAGATCCTGCTGCTGGCGCTGCAGCTCAGCCGGACCGCTGCTCCCTTCGGGCCGCTCTGCCGTCCGGAGCACGTCCGACTGACGCCGGAGCAGGGCGGCCGTCAGCCGGGCGCGCTCCTCGCTGAGTTCCCGGGTGCTCATCTGCCGTGCCACAGGTCGTCACTCTCCTCTCTGTCAGCCGCCCGCGGCCGGGCGGCGGCCGGCAGCGGGCGGCTGGGGGCGCTGCTGCTGCGCCGGACGGGCCCCGGCCTTGGCCTGACGCCTGCCGGCCGGACCACGCGCGGCCGCGGCGGCAGCGAGCGGTGCATCGCCTCGTAGGGCGTCCTTGGCGAGCTGCTTCATGACTGCGAAATCCTGGTGTGCGGCGGAGGTGGTCGCGGCGGCCGCCTGCAGCGAGGCCAGGACCGCGGGTGCCGCCGCCCTGATCTGGGTGTTGCGCGTGGTCGGCTTGGGTGCCGCGGGGTCGAGGGAGTCGAGGAGGCTCTTCGTGATCTTGCCCTGTGAGGTGTTCGGTCCCACGCGCCGCAGGTGGTCTTCGGCGTAGGCGCGCAGGGTGGAGCGGACTTCGGCGGGCGTCAGGTCGGCCGGGGACGTCGGGCTGGCCGGGGACGTCGGGCTGGCGGGTTGGCCGGTGCGCGGCCCGGCGGCGGGCCGGGTGGCGGTGATCCGCTGGTCGAGGTCGGCGATCTGGTCGGGCCTGATGAGGGTGGGGCGCAGGGCCGCGCCCTGCTGCTGCGGGGGGATGGGCCCGACGGCGCCGAGGCCTTCGAGGGTGTGCAGGGCTTGTGCGGCGTCGGCGTAGCTGAGGTCGAGCCGGTCCCGGAGCATGAGGGGTGAGGCCGGTGCGCCTTCGGCGATGATGCGGGCGGCGGCCCGTAGGGCCTCCGGGGGCACGGCGTTTCCCTCGCTGAGGGCCTGCGGCCGGCCGGTGATCTCCCGGCGCAGGCCTCGGGCGACGTCCGTGAAGAGTCGGGCCGTCTCGGGTTCGGCGCCCCGGAGCTGGTCCGCTCGGGCGTCCAGGTGTCGTGCGAGGTCGGCGCGGGCGGTGATGGGATCAGGGGTGGGCCGGGAGCCTGCGACCAGCTCGGCCGGCTCCCGCAGTGCGGCATATTCGGGTAGCGGCAGCTGGCTCTGCCAGGCCGCCTCGGGTGCCCCTGCGGCCAGGGTGTCCTGGCGGTGGGTGTTGAGGACCCAGCGTTCCTGGAGCGCGAGCCGCTGCTGGGGGGCGAGGTTCGGCTGCTCGAGTTCCCGGAGGAGCGTACGTCGCTCGGTGCGCAGCGTCTGGGAGGCGCGGGAGCGGCTGAGGAAGGAGGTGTCGTCGTAGTAGCCCTCGGGTCGCACGCGGTCGGTGGGGAGGGTTCCGCGGAGGTGTTCGCGGTGCTCCTCGAGGCGGTGGCGGGCGCTGCGGGCGAGTTCGTCGGTGCGGGTGGGCGGCTTGTCGACGGCGGTGCGGCGGGTGGTGTAGTCGGCGAGGAGGTCGCTGACCTTCTCGACGGCGCGCAGCCAGAGGGTTTTGAAGAGTCCGACGGAGCGCAGGTCGGTGCCGAACCTCTCGCCGCTGTCCGCGGCTGCTTGGAGGGCGTCGGTCATGCGGTTCCAGAGGGACATGATCCCGCTCCAGGCCCGGTCGGCGGTGTTGCCGAGCCGCCGGTCGATGTCCGTCAGCCAGGTGCTGACTCCCTCGGCTGCGCGTCGCAGCCAGGGCAGGGTCTGCTCGTCGGCTTGTTCAGGGGCGGGCTCGGCCGGCGTCTGCGCTATCGCGGGCCCGGTCTCGGGGGCTGCCTCGGGTGCCTCCGGGGCCCGTTCGGTGCGCATCTCCTTGGCGAAGGCCTGCAGGTCCGCTTCGATGCCGGCCTGCTCTTGGGCGGCTTCCGGCGAGTGCTGGTGTCCCAGGACGCGGGAGCGTAGTGCGTCGGCTGCTCGGTAGAGGGTGCGTAGGGAGGTCCAGGCCGGGGATCCGCTGTGGCTGCGGGCCGCGAGTTCGTTTCCGAGGCTGAACGCGGCGGCGGCGATGCCTTGGGCGCCGAGGGCGGTGACGGCTCGGGCCAGCCGTTCGAGGCGGCCGTCCCCGGGCGCGCTCTGCAGGTGCTCGCTGATCGTGGACCAGGCGTCCAGGGCGGCGGCCTGGACGCTCTGGATCTTGATCCATTGCGGCATGTTCAGGTACCAGGCGGCGTCCCGCGCAACTGCGCCGATGGCCTCGGCGAGCGTGGCGGGGCTTTCCGGGGCGGCGGTACTTTGGGTGGCCGCGGCGTCCTGCGGAGTGAACATCTGCTGGACGTGGGAGCGGAGCGCGGCGATTTCCCGGCGCAGGGTTTCGATCTGTTCCAGGGCGGTGTCGGTGCTGGCCGCCGATTCGGTGATCGCGGTGGCTGCCGTGTCGACGAGTTGGTCCATCGGCGTTGCCTGGTTGTCGGCCGAGTGCGGTGCGGGGGTGGTGCTCGCGGAGGTGACTGCCTGTTCCGGCGTCGTGGCCTGCGACTGCGAGGGGGCGTCCGCTGTCCCGCCCTCGGCGGCCGGTCGTCGCCTGACGGTTCGAATCGCACCTCCCGGAGCCAGCGGACCGACGGCTCCGGCCTTCTCCATGACGTCGAGGAGCTTCTCGGTGGCCGCGTAGTCGATCCCCAGCTCGGCCCAGAGGGTGAGCGGGGAGGCGCTGGGAGCGAGACTGATGATGCGAGTCGCCTTGATGATCAGGTCGGGCGGCGGGTCGCTCAGGGCCGGGGCTCCGGGCCGGTCGGAAGGGCGGCCTGTGACCTCCAGGCGCAGTTGCCGGACAGTGTCGCGGAAGGCTGCCGCGACATCGGGCCGGGCGTCGGCCTCCTGCGCCGCTCGTGCCGTGAGGTGGCGGATCAGAGTCAGTCGTGCGCCGACGGGGTCCTGGCCGGCCGGGGCGCCGGCAATGAGGCGGGACGGTTCAGGGGCGGTGAAGTCGGGGTCGATCCGCACGCGGCGCTGCGTGCCGGGGAAGACCCCGTTGTCGGGCTCTCCATGGATGGCTCGGCGCTCGTTGTCGTCGCCGTAGGCATTGAGGATCCAACGTTCTTGAAGTTCGAGCTGTTCGTCGGCTGTCAGTCGGGCGTTCTTGAGTTTGTGAGCGAGCGTCGCGAGGTTGACGGCGAAGGTCGATCCCCCGTCGGGTCCCCCGGGCTTGCCGATGAACATCCGCAAGGGGTCGTCGGGCTGGCCAGCGCGGCCTGCGGGCATGGGAGTTGTCACGCTCGGTTCCTCCTTCGGGCCGGGCTCCGACCGGTTGCCCTGCTCCGGGAATGGAGGGCGGGCCTGATCGAGGATCTGCCGGACGCGTCCGATCTCCTCATAGTTCGGGTGGTCACCGGCTGCGGTGATGAGGTGGCGCACCGCCTGGTCGCCCTCGGCGCGCGCGAACATCTCTGTCGCCTCGAGGACCCGCTCCCGAAGCCCGGGCAGGTGGTCCGGCCCGTCTCCGAGACGGAACGCCAGGTCCCGCACGAGGTTGAGGAACAGCACACGTTCGAGGGGGGCGACGCTGGTAGGCAGTCGCTCGGGCAGCCGTTCGGCCCAGTAGGCCAGCCACGCGGGCGAACCGACCGGGGCGGGGGCGGGCTGCGCAGGTTTCGATGTGAGCTCAGTTGCCGAGGGCTCTGGGGGTGCGGTCGCAGGTGATGGGGCGGGGGGCGTCCCGGGCTGGGGCGGGGCGGCGGCTTCGGGTGTGGTCATGGTCGGCCTCTGGGCGCGGTCGGGGTGCGCGGTGCTCGCCGTTGCCGCTCGGGCCTCGCGCAGTTCACGCATGGAGGCATCGCCCAGAGCCTGGTCGGCGAGGTGGGACAGCTCGCGTTCGATCTCCTCCGCCAGTGTTTCCAGGTCCAGGCCGAGGGCAGCCAGGCGGGGAAGCTGGCGTGAGATCTGCTGCGGGTCGCCGGAGGCGAGGATCAGTTCGACGGCCTTCTCGGTTGCCTTCCACGCCTGGACCGGGTCGCCGATCAGCGGGGCGAGTTCGGCGTCGAGAACGGCGTCGAGGGCCGGCTGATAGTTGCTCGACATGAGGGAGTAGAGCGTGTCCGGGCCTTGCGTTTCGAAGATCCGGCCGGGGTCGTTCTTGACCGTCGGGTCGTTGCCGACGGGCAGGCGGACGGCGTAGACGCGTCCCTGCCAGCCCTTGAGCAGGTCCCAGGCTGCCCGCAGTGCCTTGTCGCCGGCTTCGTCCGGGTCGAAGACGAGAACGATGTCACGTCGCCGGTCCAGGGCTGCGAGGGCCTGCACCTGTTGCTCGGTGAGGGCGGTGCCGCACGGCCCGGCGGGGATCGGCGCCGGCCGGTCGGCGCGGCGCAGGGCCTCGCCCACGGCCACGAGGTCGAAGGCGCCCTCCGCGATGACGAACGGGCCTCGGCCGTCCAGGGCCTGGCGGTGGTGGCCGAGGCCGAGGAGGGCCTCGCCCTTGGTGTAGAGCGCGGTGTTGCGGGTGTTCACCCACTTGCGGTTGGTGTCGGATACGCGCAGGGCGCGCCCCGTAAAGGCGATCACGCGGCCGTCGCCGCTCAGAATGGGGAAGGTCACGCGGTTGCGCATGGCGTCGAACAGGCCCCGGTCGCCGTCCGCGCTGACGCCGGCGGCGAGGAGCTCGGCGTCGGTGAAGCCCTGGGCTCGCAGGGCGTCGGTCAGGTAGGTGCCCGAGCCACCGGGGGCGTACCCGATGCGCCAGTGCGCGGCGACGGGGCCCTCTGCGGGCACACCCCGTTCGGCGAGGTAGCGGCGGGCGGGCTCTGACCGCGCACCTGTGCTGAGACTGGCGGCGAGCAGCTCCTGGGCTGCGGCCAGGACCTGGTGGAGCCGCTCGTTCCCGGGTGCTGCGGCCGGTGGCGGGGCCTGCGGAACAGGGACTACTGCCTCCGGCTGGGTCTGCGGCTCGACGACTGGAGGGACGCGGAGAGCGGCAAGGAGGTCGGTCGGGTTGACGGCCCGGAGCTCGGTTGCCGTCCACGCTGCCGCGTCCGGACCGGGCGCACGGCCGAATGCGGCGGCCACCTTCACGCCGTCGGAGGTGAGGACGACGGCGAGGTGAAGGACCTGCTCGTCGATGACCGGCCCCGGTGCGGCGTCGCGTGCCAAGCGGGCCATACCCGGCTCCGAGTCCAGGACGTCCTGGTACTCCTCCAGCCTCGCGAGCAAGGCGGCCCGAACGACGGCGGCCGGGGCCTGGGACTCCAGGGAGGGTCCAGCCGCCGTCGGCTGCGCAACAACATCGACGGTGTCGGCTGCGACGGCAGTCGGTTCTTCGGCTGCGACGGCGTCCGCGGGGACGCCGACGGCTCCCGCCTCCACCTCCGGCACAGCCGAAGTCGGCTGTTCGACGATGTCTACGGTATCGGCGGCATCCGCAGTGGGCTCCCCGACTACGGCAGGAGCCGCGAGGGACGCCTCTGCTTCCGCGATCACATCCGGCACGGGCGGCACTGGTTGTGCGACAAGGGCTGGGGGCTGGGGGCGGGTGGCGCGGGCGATGGAGGTGTTGCGGGCGACAGTGCGGCTGGTGGGAGTGCCGTCGATGTCGAGATCGAGGTGCACGGCTCCCAGGTCGTCTGTCGTGGCGTAGACGACCCGGGCCGGCCGACGGGTGGGGTGTCCGGGGACGGTGATGGAGATCCAGTCGTCAACCTTGAGCTGGTCTGCCCAGGCGTGCCCGTCCTGGGGAGCTGCCCGGTCGGGGTTGTATTCGAACGCGGCCCAGTCGCGGACGAAGCGAGAGCTGTGGTGGTGGAGGTCCCGTTCGAGGCCGGCTCGGGTGGCCAGCAACAGATTCGCCAGGGTGGAGACGTGGGCACCGTGGTCGGCGAGGTGACGGGCGCAGGTCTCCTCGAAGTCCGGGTCGGCGAAGTCGAGGGGCGGGAGGGTCCCGGCGAGCGGCGGCGTGTGCAGGAGGACGGCTGCCCGGCTCGCGAATTCGACCGCCTCCGACTTGTTCACGAACCTTCGCAGGGTGGGTGGCAGTGGCGTGAGCGCTCCGCCTCCCGGCATGAGGTTCCACCCGTTGTCCGCTTGGAAGACGACGAACAGGCCGTCCGCCACCGGGGCAAGTGTCTTGGCCTGGTACGCCATTCGCAGGGCCTCGCGGCGCTGGTCGTCGGCACGCTCTGCGGCTGCGGCCAGCAGCGCGCGGGCGGTCTCCGCGTCGGTGGGCCGGGTGATGCCCGGCGGCGGCGGGAAGGTGAGGACGCCTTGGCCGGCCTTGTTCCGGGTGATAGCGACGTGGACCGGCTCGTTCGTGATGACCTCGTAGCGTCCGCTGCCGCTGCTCGGCGGCCTGACGGCCGGCTCCGCGCCATGGACGCGAACGGGACCGGCTGTGTCGACCCAGCCGTCCGGAAGGACCGCTTGGGAGGCCCGTGCCCACGCCTCGACGTCCCGCAGGCGGCGCGGCGGGCTGACGGCGTCCATCCAGAACGGTGAGGCGAAGACGGGGGTCTGGCGCCAGCCCGGGTGCGTGTGGTCGAGCGCGTCCGCGACAGCGCTCGCCTGGTCACTGCGCACGGGGCCCCGGTGCGGGCAGCTCAGGCAGGCACCGCGGTGCTCGTGCCCCCGGGACTCGACGCTCGGCCAGTGGCTGCCCGGGGCGGCATGGTCGGGAACGGCGTCGGGGTGCCCGGGCGCGATCTGCCATGCCGCCTGCTCCTGTGCTGGAGGAACGGGCGCGGCCGGCTCAGCGGCCGGCGCGGGTCCCTCTCCCGGACGAGGTTCCGGCGCAAGGAGCGCATCCTCGGCAAGGACCGTCACAGTCCTGACCGGGGCCGGGGTCAGCACCCGGTCGGGGGTTGTCACGTCCTGGCCGCTGCCGGGCGCTGTTCGGGGGGCGGGTGCGTCTGCCGGTGTACCGGTGCTGGTCGTGACGGGGGTTGCTGCGGCCGGCAATTGGGGCACCAGCGTGGCCGGAACGTGGCTCCGAGGGCGCGTCGTCGGAGCGGCGGGCTGTGCGGGCGGGGATCCGTGCTCGCGTTGGGCGCGCAAGCGTTTCGCGGTGCGGGCGAACGTGGCGTCCTCGTCCAGGCCCGGCGTGACGGCAAGGGTCTGGGCGATGGCTTCGGCCAGGTCACGGCCTTCGCGGTCCCGGAAGGCCTCGACGAGCTCGTCCACCTCGGGCGCATCCCACAAGAACGGACTGCCGTCCGCGTCGACGATGGACTCCAGCGCGCTGGCGACCATCTGGGCGTGGGTACGAGTGATGATCTTGCCGACGTGGTTGATCCTCGCCAGGAACCACGGCAACCGAATCTCCCAGCCCGCGTCCTGGCCACGCTTCGGGCGCCCGTTGAGCGGCCTTTCACCGGCTCGCATGATGACCAGGCGTCCCCCCTCCGAGAGGGAGAAGTGCTCGTCGGCCGACAGACGGATGCGTTCCTCATGGCGCATCCGGGCGGCGCGCTGGTCGTGTGCGCGGGGAATCGGCTGTTCGCGGTAGTGCTCCCGCAGCTGGTCGGCGTCGTCGAAGAACGGCAGCTCGGCGCCGTCGGTTTGGGTGCCTGCGGAGGCTGCGAGTACAGCGATGGGTTCCGGCACGGCGGCCCCCCACGAGCGGAGGGAGCCGGCGAGCTGGTGGAGCGCCCGGGACGCTCGGCGAGGGTTCTTGGTCCGCTCGGGGGCGCCGAGGGCGAGGGCGGCGATCGTGCGCCCCCACTCCCCCAAGGCCGCCCTTCGCAGGACACCGGCGGGGTCCGCTTCGGGATCGGACCCGTCGGGACCCTCAAGCGCTTGGCCGGCCGGAAGCGCGACGACGACGGCGGCATTGACGGTGCGCGGCCGCCCGGTGACAAGGTCGGTGGCCCGCCACGGACCGGCGCCGGCCTCGAGGAGACGCGCGATGGTGTAGCTGCCGTCGTCGTTCTGCACGCGGACGTCCTGGCCCTGCCCGAGTGGGCCGGGAGTCGCGGAGAACATCCAGCCTTCGGTAACCTCCAGATCGATTCCGGTCGCCCGCGCCGCGGCGCCGGCGGCCAACGCGCCAAGTTCGGCATCGGGTGTCGCCTCCAGGCGCCCGGCAAAGTGTTCGGCGAGGGTGTGGAGGTCGCGGGCGGCCCTGCGAACCGACTTCAGCGGGTGTCCGGCGTCTACCCTCGCCTCGATCCGGACGTTGTGGTCCTTGTCGCGCGAGGCCCTCTGAGCGGCATGCCGCTTCGCGTCGTCCGGGTGGCCGGCCAGGACGCGAGCGGCCGCGACCATCTCCGACGGCGGGGCCAGGAACTCCACTGTTAGGGCAGCGGCGGGAACCGCTCCGAAGTCGGACCGGGCGGCCGTCAGGATGCTCTTCGACGCCTCCTCCGCCGTGATCTCGTACTTGCCGATCAGGGCGTCGAGGAGCACCAGTGCCTGCCGCAGTCGCTGGTGCGCGCCGAGCAGGGTGCCCGGGTCCGTGAAGGGACCGTTTTCGTCCAGGCTCGACTCCGCCGCTCGCTCTGGTTCAGCGGTCGGCTGGTCCGGGGGTGGGACGGTGGCGGCGGTGATGATCCGGGTGCCTCGCCGTGCCGCATATACGGCGGCGACGTTGTGGAACTCGCCGTTGGTGGTGCGCAGGGTGTTGGGGTTGGCGTCGGCGACGGTCAGCCAGTCGTTGTCCTCGATCAGGACGTCGTCGCCCGCTTGGAGGGGTTGCGCGGCCCAGAGGGCCACCCGGCGGTGGAAGGGCAGGGCGGCGAGCACGGCGCGCAGGCGGCGGCGTTCGGCGGGCGTCAGGTCGGCGGGCGTCAGGTCGGCGGGCGTCAGGTCGGCGCCGTCCGGCCGGCTCGACGCCTGCGGCTCCGGTGCGGCTTGGGCCTCCACCGCGGGCGGGGCCAGCAGGACAGGCTCGGGAGCGGGCGCCTCCGGGGTCTTGGGCATGACGGCGGCGATGTCCGCAGCAGAGAATTCGATGGTGCGGGCGTGGCGGGTGTGACCGGTGTAGCGGTCGCCGACCGGGTCTTGGGTGACGGAGTCGACGGTCACCGTGCTGTAGCTGGTGGTGGCGGGCCGGGTCATGCGCGGCGAGTACCTGCCGGGTGTGGCCGGCGTGTCGGGCCGGGCGAACGGGCCGTCCAGGTCGATGACGCGCACCTGGTCGCCGACCGCCAGCTGCGGAGGGATCTGGTCGTGGGTGATCGCGGTCCACCCGGCAGGGGCGGCCTGGCGGGAAGTTGCCCGCTCGTGCGTGTCGGCGGCCAGCTCGATGCGGGCCCGGCTCAGTTCGGTCCGCGGCTCGCCGCCGAACAGCGAGTGCTTGGCAACCGTGCCGGTGACGAGGACCTGGTCCCTGTTCGCGACGGGGCTGCCTTCGGGATTTGACAGGACCAGGAACTGGCCGGCGGCGGTGCGCAGCCGGACGAGGAGTGCGGGGCCCTTGGCGCCGTTGACGATGTCGGTTTCGGCGACTTCGGCCAGGAGCGGGCCGAGTTGCTGGCCGGGTCGGCCGATGTAGGGGTCGCCTTCGCGGATGGTGGGCGCTTCGTTCACCGGTTCCCCGTCCGAGGGCTGGGTGGAGGTTGACGGGTCGCCGCCGGCGGGGTCGGTCGTGGACGTCGGTTCGGGTGTCTGCGCGGTGTGGGGTGTGGGTGCGGTGGTGTCGTCGAGTGCCTGGGCCTGCTGGCTGTCCTGGTGGGGGGTGGCCCAGGGGTCGGGCTCGCCCGGGCGCGGCAGGGTGACGCGGCGGGTCTGCGCCTCGTGGGCCTTCAGGGGTAGCCACAGTGCGAGGCGTTCGAGGACCTGCTTGCGGCGACGCTCGGCCGATGGGGTGCTGTCGTCGATGACGATGGCGTTGGCGGCGCTGCGCGCGGCCTCGGCGTAGGCGTGCATCTGTGCGGAGCTGAAGACGTACCGGAGCCACACTCCGGGCCTGAAGGTGATCGGTTCAGGGCCGTCCTCACGGTCTGCCGGGAGGTGCAGCAGGTTGAGCTCGCGGACCCGGGCTTCGGTGAGGGTCAGCTCCTCGTGGGCTTCGCCGGGCATGACGGGGCGCTTGTCGCTCTTCAGGCCGTAGGCGTGGTCGTAGGCGGCGGCCTGGGCTGCCCGGAACTGCGGGATGCCCGCGGTGTCGGGCATGGCGTCGTGCCACTGCATGAGGTGGGGGTTGCCGCCGCGGGCGTCCTGACCCCACCAGTAGCGGCGCCCCTTCGGGCCGGTGCGTGCCCGGATCCAGCCGATGACGTCGCCGTCCGCGTTGGTGACGAGCCCGTGGCCGGCGGCTTCGTCGAGGTGCGTCAGGCGGGCTCCGTCGTCGGCGAGGTCGATGCCTTCGGTGGTGGCCGCCTGGGCCAGGGCCGCGGGCCAGTGCTCGCGGGAGCGCTGGGGTGTGGGCTCTTCTCCCGGGCGCCACAGCTCGCCCACCGGCCGCTCGGTGAATCCGTCCTGGGTTTGGACGTGGGCCATGCCCTCGTCGTCGACCGCGAAGAACCGGCCGACGAGGCCCTGGTGGCCGTGGACTTCCTCTCCGAACTCGAAGGAACTGGGCACGGTCGCGGCCGGGGCTGTCTCGCGGGCGTCGGACCCGCTCGCAGCCGGCTCCTCATCGGTCTTGTCCGTCGCCGTGTCCTGGTCAGGAAGGGGCTTGGAGCGGACCGGCTGGTGCCACTGGCGTTCTTCGGCCTCCGCCTGGGTGATCAGGTCGGCTCGGTTGCTGCCCTGCCGGTCGGCTGTGGCGGCGTCCGCGGCCTGGTTCTGCTGGGTCTTGGTTTCCCCGCGCTCGCGCGATGCCCGCTTGGCGGCTCGGGCGGCGCGCTTGTCGCCGTCGGCGAGGGCCGCCTCGTACAGTGCTGCCTTGACATCCGGAACCGGCTGGCCCGCGTCGACGGCGGGCCCGACCAGCGTCCACACGAGTTCGTTGAGCCGGTCCTGCCAGTCGACCCAGCTCCCGGCTCCCCCGGAAAGCCTGTGGGCGACGCTGGGTACCTCGCGGTTGAACGAGTCGTCGCCGGTGAGGCGGTGCGCGAGGTGCTGGTGGCAGATCACCACCGTGCCGTGGGAAGTTCCGTCTGCGGCCAGGACTTCCACCAGGAAGCGGCGGTCCTTGGCGCTGGAGGCGCAGGACCCCAGGTGCTTGGGTCCTCCTTCTGCGCAGGGCTCGTCCATCTCGCGGTGGGTGCTGACGACCCGGAGGCGGTCGTCGGGTAGGTTGAGCAGTCCTTGGTAGGTCAGTTCATGGGCTGCGAGTTCAAGGCGGATTCCGTCGCTGTACCGCCGGTTGGGGTTCTCCCCCAGGCGGCCACGCTGATGGGTTTCCCAGCCCCACGGGTAGTCGGCCGCGATGCCTTGGCGCCCGAAGCGCGCCACCCGCATGACGCCTGACTCCACCTCCTCCATCTCGATGGTGACCGAGAACGGCACCTGCTTCTGCAGGTGTCCCCAGCGCTTCCACCGCGCGGCCGCCAGCGCCTGCGACTGGCTGTCGCGCCGGATCCAGGCCAGCACCACATCCTGGGTCGGGTTGTCGCCGATCCACCGGTAGCCGCCGTTGATGGGCGAGTGCGACCAAGGCATCCACGTGACGTGCCAGCGGTCAGGTTTGGTGACCTCGTTCGTCAGGCGGTACTCGTAGCCCTCCTGGCTGGTGAAGACCCAGTCCTCGCCCGGGTGCGGGTGGAACCGGTCGTATTCCGGGCCTACCGGGTGCTCGTAACGCGTGACCGATTCGCCGGGTTCCAGCCGGGTGTGGATGCTGTCCACAGGATCGGTGTGGGTGCCGTCCGCCTGTGCGCCGGGGAGAGGCACGCCGTTCGGCTGCGACATGGGCGGATTGGGCCCGGGCGCGACGGCACTCCGCGCGATGGCGTCGAAGATCACCTGCCAGTCGGTGGAGGTGGCGACGGCCGCACCGCCCGGCCCCACCACGTCGAGCGGTTCTCCCTCCGTGATGGTGTCGCGGGTCACTCGGAACGACGTGTCGCCGCGGGTCACGGTCCAGGAGTTGTCCCCGTGGTCGACGAGGGTCATGCCGGTCGGCGGGATCGGGTGGCCGCCCTCGGTCGTCAGATCGAGGCCGAGTTGTCCGGCGTGGGTGTCCTCGGTGATGACAGACCGCTGGGGCGATGTCTGCTCTCGTGGGGGCTCAGGTTCACCGGCGACCATCGGTGCGTTCGGGCCCGCGGCGACCACGGTGATGGGCGGGGTGCCGTAGGGGTCTGCGGACAAGGGGTCTGCAACTTCTTGAGCGGCCGGGGCCGGGATTCCGAAGTCGCGCTCCTGCATCGCGAGCCAGCTGCGGCCGCCCGCCACCTGGACCACACCGACGGCGGTGCGGGAGGTACCCAGGTTCGCCGTGTCGGCGGGGACCTGCTCGGTGAAGGTCTGTCCGTTCCGTTCTCCGCCGACGGTCAGAGAGCCGTCGTCGGCCCGTTCGACCGAGCGGAGGATGAACGGCTCGCCCCAGCGATCGGGGGCGACGGCGAGTTCGCCCCGGCCTGCGATCTCCGGGCGGGGCAACCGAACGGTCTCGCCAGGGGCGACCTGGGACCAGCCCGCGTAGCTCCAGCCGGCCGGTGTCCGGTCCTCGTGGCGCCGGCGCAGCTCGTGGACGCCTGCGACCGCGTCCGGGACCGCTCCGAAGATCATGTCCAGCGCGGAGCCGCCGTCGACGTCGATGGCCGCGAAGCCGTTTCCGGCCGGCACGACGCAGCCGACCAGGACGCCGCCCTCGTCGGTGACCCGGACCAGGTGTGGGGGTGCGTGCTCGGGGTCGGCCATCCATCCGCGCAGTTGGGCGCGTTCCTGCTCGCGGATGACGTTGCGGCCGCGGTGCTGCTCGGCGCGCTGGGCGAGCAGGGTGCGCCGTCGTTCGATGAGCGGTTCGTGTGTCGGGTCTTCGGCGGGCAGGTCGAGGCTGGTGAGTTCGGCGGTGACCTCGGCGGAGGTCATCTTGGCCGGGTCGAGCGAGCCGGGGCGGGCATGGCCGGTGGGGACCGGCGAGTCGGCGGTGGTGATCCGGCCGGCCCGGCGGCGGGCGATCACCCATCCCGTCCGGACGGGGGCGGAGTCGCCGGTGTCGAGGGAGGTCGTCTGGACGGTGCGGACGCTCTGCCACCAGCCCCGGGCGAGGAGGATCTCGTCGCCGGGCTGGAAGTCGACGGGCGACCAGCGGCGCGCGCGGCCGTCCGCGGTGTCGGCTTCGAGTCCGCGTCGTTCGTCGGCGGTGAGCTGATCGACCGAGTTGCTGTGGCGGCCGCCGGGTTCGAGGGCGGCCGCCCGGTCGGCGGCGTCGAGGTAGACGGGGATCTCCCGGCCCAGGTCCGCCAGGCGCTCGACCAGCCACGTGACCCGCGTATCGCGCTTGATCCGCTGCTTCCAGGTCGTCGGCAGTTCCCAGACCTGCACCAGTCCGCCGGCGGTGACGCGCCTGAACCCGCCGACGCCCTTGCGGACCTGGTCGAACTCCTTGTCCTTGGGATCGACACCGTGCAGGCGCGTGACGAATCCGTTGTGCTCGATCCACAGCTGCGCCTCGACCGGGACGGCGGCCCGTGTCGGCACGGCGGGCGTCGCCTCGACGCCCTGCACGGGTGCTTGGTCGACGGCCTGCTGCACGGGCTGCTCGGTGGGGGGCTGCGGTGGCGGCGTGCGGTGCGCGAAGTCGAGGAGCGCTCGCTTGGTGGTCGCGTTGACGATCTCCCAGGTCCCCGCGATGCGGTAGCCGGACCTGGTGGCGAATGCTTCCGCCCGGTCGGTGGGGACTGCGGCGATGTCGCTGGCAGGCTTGGGCGACGCCCGCCGGAACCTGGAGCCGCCGGAGGGAATGAGCCCGGCACCGTCCGACTGGCGGATCTTGTACTCGCTCAACCCTGTGGCGGGATCCACGGCGATGTACACCCGGCTCATCAAGGGGGGTGTGTAACCCTCCGATTCCTCCAGCAGGGAGTCAACGGCGTTGCCCCGCCGGGGCTGGGCGTGGCGGCGCAGGACGTGCAGCATCTCCTCGCGGCTGGCCGCCTCCAAGTTGCTGCCGTCGGCGGTGGCCATGTGGACGATCTCGTCGTTGCCGACGTCGTAGGTCCGGCCGCTGCTGGTGAACAGCAGCCTGGGGCCGGGAAGCCACTCATGCTGCTCGTCGTCCGTGGTCAGCACTTCGGGCCACAGGCCGGTGTCCGCCGGCAGCTCGAACAGCTCGGCCGCGTGACGAACCGCCTGCGATACCAGGCCATCGGCGTCCGGGGCTGTGGCGATGGGTGTCGAGCCGCCGAGCGAGAGGATCCACTGCACGGCGCCGCTTTCGTCCTGCGTGAGCTGCGCGGAGAAGCGCAGTCCGTCGACGGTGATGGCGGCCGCGCTGGCGTGGTGGCGCTCCATCCGGACCAAGGGGGGCAGGGAAGCGGTGTCCTGCGTGTTGAGTGCTGGCTCGGTCTCGCGGACCTCGACCCCGCCGCTGGGAAGGGTGGTGACCGGTCCTGGCACAACGGTGGGGGCGGGGAGCTGTTGATCGCCTGCCTCTGGCGCGGGCACCGCCGGCGTCGGTGCGGGGCTGTCGAAGTCGAGCTGTTCCTGCCCCGCCGGCTGAGCATTGGCCTGGCGTTCCTGGCGCTTGGCCGACGTGGTGCCCGGCCGGTACAGGACGGGCGTGCCTGCCGGCATCGCGACGATCGCCGAGGCGGGGAAGACGAAGGGGAAGCCCGGCGTCATGGACTCGTAGTACTCGCGCCCGGTGAGCGGGCCAATGCGCGTGGAGAGGTAGGTGTTGCCGCGTCCGCGGACACGGACCCTTTCGCCGCCCTGGAGGTCGAGGTGGTCACCGACGACTTCCTCCCACCCCCCGGGGGCGGGGGCTTCTGTGGGCTCATCACCTGTCGGGGCGATCGCGTCGCCGTCGGCGTGGGCCCGGATCAGCGCTGCCCGCTCCGCGGCGGCCTGCTGATGTGCCTGCACCCGAGGTTCGGCGAGCAGGCGCGAAGCGAGGTCCTGTTCGTCGGGGCCCGCGTCGACGACGTATTCGGTGAGGGGGTGGACGCCGTCCAGATGCCGGCCAGCGGAGGAGAATGCCTGGCCTTCCTCGGGAAGCCAGGTGTAGAGGCGCAGGTTCGTCGAGCCGCGTTCGGGTCCGGTGCCCACCACGAGGAAGGGCCGGCCGAACAGCTTGGTCCCGCTGTACGGGGGGCGGACCTCGCGGGCGATCTGGCCCGGCTGCAGCTCGCCGGCGCGCAGGATCCGGCTGGTGGCGGGCAGCTTCGCGGCCCAGTCCGGCGTCGGAGCGGGTCCCTGGGGGGCGGTGGCGCGAATCCGCCGCTGAGTCACGAGGTGATCGTGTCCCTCGCGGTCGCGGACCCACCAGGCCACTGCGTGCTCGGCCATGGTGACGTGGCCGTACGGGATGTGGACACCGTCGCGGGTGTAGACCTCGACGGTGTCCCCGGGTACCCAGCCGTCCTGGGCCGGGAACGGGGCGAGGAAGTCCGGGATCCGTCCGGCCGCGGCGTCTGCCGCTGCCTTAGCGACCAAGTCGGCGTTGCGGGCCGCACCACGCTTCCCGATGGCGAGGTCCTCCCGCATGTCGGGCTGCTTCATCCGGGCGGTGGCCCGGGCGACGACGGCCGAGTCGTGGGACAGGGGGACCATCGCGCGGGGGGCGAGACGGAGAGTGCGACCGTTGGTGCTGGTGCCGAGGTTGGAGAGATGGATGTCGTACAGCCCGTCGGGTCCCAGGTCCAGACTCGTGACGACGCGGGGGATCCCGAACTCGGTCTTCCCGTTGCGGTGCTCGACGGTGAGAACCACGTCACCGATGGCGAGGTCGGACGCCCGGGCCGGTCCGTAGCCCTCGGGCAGGGCCTCGGCCCAGGCGGGCGGGATGACCGGTTCGTCGTCCCGGTACCAGGCATCGCGGACGCCGACCTGGTGTGAAGTGCCGTCGCTGTCGACCAGGGCGTAGTTCGGCCACTGGACCTCCTGGAACTCCCCGCGGGCGAGCGACCCGTCTGCCGCGCGGAAGTACGCGGGGTCGCCCGCGGCCCAGGCGCGGTACGGCGCGGTGCCGGCAATGAAGTCGTCCTCCGCGGACGGACCCGGGACGGGCCCCTCGGCCGCAGGTGCGTTGGCTGCCATGGGCGCGCTCTTGTCCACTGCGTTGGCGGGGGTGAGTTCGAGGCCGGGCAGGACCTGTTCGGTGGGCGGCGATATCCAGGTGTCCGCTTCCGGCACGGCCACGACGCGCGTGATCGAGAACCGCAGGTGCGGTCCCACGGTGTCGTACCAGCCGTTGGAGTCGGGGCCGTCCTGGACGGTGACGTTCTCGTAGCTGCTGTTCTTGCCGTCGCCGCGGCGGATGCGGACCATGTCACCGGCGAACAGGCGCTCCGGCGCCTGGTCCAGGGGCCGCCAGCCCGCGGGTGCCGGGTCGGTAGGACTGGCCGTCTCCGTGACGGCCGCCGGTCGGACGGGAGCGCCGATGTTCAGGACGAGTTGTTCCTGGGTGAGGACCTGCACCCGGGTGCCGAGCGGCACGAACGGAATGTCCAGGCCGTCGGGGTCCTCAATCCACAGCCGGTGTCCGGTGACGGTTCCCTCGTGCGAGCGAACCGTCGCCGTCGAGTACCCGGTGAGCCGGCCTTGGGCCCAGGTCCGCTCCCCGGCCAAGAGGTAGGGCGCCCGCACGAGGTCGCCGATCACGAGCTGGTGTGCGAGGACTTCCTTCGGCCGGCCATCGACACCGCTCTGCCCGTGCAGGCGTGCCGTCGCGGGGAGCTCGGTCAGCGGGTCGGGCTCGTGAAGTGGCGGCAGGGGGGTGAAGGCGGCGTCGAGGGCTTGTGCTTCGGTGCTCAGGGCCTGGGCCACCTGTGTCAGCAGCACGCTCGGGCCGGTGCCCGGCTGGGCGGTGTCCGCTGCCTCGCGTGTGGCGTCCGCGAGCGTGTGCAGGTGGGCGCTGGTGACCGGCAGGCCTCCGTGGGACAGCGGGTGGCCCGCGGTGGCGTTGCGCGACCACGCGGTGGCGGCCTCGGCGAGCTGCGGATTGTCGCTGGTGCGCCAGGCGACGGCCAGCGGGGCGATCTGCTGCAGTTGCTCGGCGTTCAGGGCGGGGGCGGCGAGGACCCGCGTCGGCTCGGGAAGCGGCGTGGAGGTGTGCCAGGCGGTCCAGACGGCGGCGCCCACTGGGTCGCTCCACCGGTCGGCCGCGGGGGTGCCACCACGTGCGTCCTGCGCCCACCACTGGCGCACGCCGCGGTGGCTGCGGGCGCGGATCCAGCCCCGGGTGTGGCCGTTCGCATCGACGACACGCCCCGTACCGCCGTCCAGGTCAAGGTCGACCAGTCGTCGGCCGTGATCGTCGAGCTGCAGCCCCTCGGAGCCCGACGCGGCAGCCAGCCGGCGGGTGTCGCGCTCGCCGGGCTCCGCCGTCACGGCCAGGCTCTCGCCGGGCAGGACCAGATCCTGCGCCGGCACGAGCGCGGTGATCTCCTGAGCAGGGCGCAGGTAGATGTCCGGGCCGACGACGGGGTCGATGACCTGGCGCAGGCTCCTGCTGAGTCCGCTCGCGTCGACCTGGTAGGCCTTGGCGTGGCTGCCGCCGCTGAGGAACCAGCTTCCCTTCACGAGGTCGGCCGGGGTGCACCGCAGCGGCGCCCAGGGCTCGGCGGAGGTCGCCAGTCCAGGGCCGGGGCGCTGGGCGGAGAGCGCCAGGACGGCCCGGGTGACGGTACGGCGGTGCTTCTCGCCGAACAGGCCCTCCCCGTAGACGGGGAGGCCGGCGTCACGGCCGACGGGCGGCTCCTGCTGCTTCTCCCGCCACGCTGCCCGGTTGCGTTCGAGCTTCTCGCGCAGGCGCTTGTCCGTCCGGACCTTACGCTTGGCGGCCGTGACGTCCTGGCCTGCGTCGATGACGGCGACGTACGAGTGCCGGCCCCAGTCACCGCCGTACGATCCTCCCGCCTCCCGTACCCATGTCAGGTCGACCCTGTGGCCGTAGTTGGCTTCGACCAGCTGCGGGTCGTTCCACTCGCCGTTGCTGTAGCTGCGGATGACTGTGCCGGGTTCCACGTTGGCGCCCGCGACCCAGCGGGACTTCTCGGGGAGCAAGATAGGCGGTGCGCCCTGGATGCGGGAGCTGAGCTCCGCGTCCCGATGCAGGTGGTCCGCGAAGTTCGCCGCGTCCTCGCTCAGGTGAGCCCGGGCGTACGCCAGATAGGCCTCGGCCAGTGCCGCGTCCAGCACGGTCTCCAGCCAGGGCAGGCCACCGGCGTCCTGCGCGGGGTCCGCGCCGGCAATGCGGCCCAGGAACTCGACGACGCCGTCCGGGTCGGCGCCCTCCTTCGCGGCCTCGGCCCGCGCGGCGACCAGGCGCTCGGCGAACACCTGGCGCAGACGAGCGTGGTGGCGCGTCTCGCCCGCGATACCCGCCCGGCGCGTCTGCAGTTCCTGCGGATCGCCGAAGAAGACGTCCTTCAGCGCTTGCGGGTCGAAACCCGCGTCGTTGATCCGCGTGAGGTAGTCGACCAGGGCGAGCTCGCCAACCCGTTCGACGTCGCCGCGCAGAGCCGTGGCCTGCCGCGCCCGCACCCATGGTGCCTTGACCTGGCCGAGGTTCTGCTCCCAGAAGTGCCGGCGGTTGGCGTCGAACTGCGCGAGCGGCTCGAGCCGCTCGGCAACCTGCAGCATCCCCAGGTACTCGGCGCTCCGGGCGCGGTCTGCGGCCGCCGCCAGCACACGCTGGGCCGCGACGTTCGGGACCTGACCCCCTTCGATGGGGTTCCAATGCAAGGACACGACGTCGAGGGGCGGAGCCACTTCGCCAGGCGCCGGAGGTGCACCAGCGAGACGCGATGCCACCGGGACGCCTGCGCTGCCCATCGGCACCGGCGTGCCGGGGACGCCACCGGCCAGAACGGGGTCCGAAGCCGCCTCGGGCGCCGCGTCGGCTTCGGACCCCGTATCGACACCAGCAGTGCCAGGGACGATGGCAGGCCCGCCAGTGCTCGGCAAGGGCGCACCGAGCACCATGTCGGCCGGCCGCAGCGCCACTGCCCGAAGCTCCTCCCAAGCCCGGGGGGTGGCGCGGGCGAGGACATCCTCGGCAACACCGTCGCGGAGGTAGGCCCAGAGCTGATGCTCCGTCGCACCATCCATGAGGGCTTCGTCCACTGCCTCGGCAAGGGCCTGGGAGAACTCGTCCGGGCTGTCTCCTTCGACATGCCGCAGCAGATCAGGATCCTGCGCGGCATGGTCGACGACCCAAGCCACCAGGTCGTCGACGGACGGCGCGAGGGAGTCGTTCATCGCGTCCGCGACCGCGGCGGCGAGCGCCGCACGCACGGGAGCACTGCTCCACGCGGGCACGAGCGGCCCGTCGGCGAGGACCGTGTCGAACCAGGCGGTCACCTCGCCCGTCTCCACCAGGTGCTCGTTCCGGTTCGCGGGCCGAACCAGCGCAGACACCACCACGGTCAGCGGCAGGGCTGCCCCCGGCAGCTCGTCGACGGGGACCCCGGGAACCGGCCGGATGGCCGATCCGGCGCCCTCAGGTATGACGGTGACGGACAACCGGTCGGGCACAGGGGCGGAAAGGGTGATCGTGGTCCGCGGCCCGGCAACAAGCTGGCGTGCCGGCTCGGAGGTCCCCTCCGGGACAGCCGCGGCAAGGGCCGAGGTCGTCGGGGCGGCCGGCGAGGGCGTCAGTGCGGCACCGATCTCGTCCTGACGCGGCTGCTCCGCAGCCTCCTGCAGCGCCGCAACACCGGCCCCGTCACCGGCCTCTCGGAGCATCGCGCCGTCCACACGCAGGACGTAGTCGAGGGATCCGAGCTCGAGGCGCTCCTTGGCACGGGTGACGGTGACGTACGCCAGGCGCAGATCCTCGCTCTTCGGCAGGATCAGCTCGCCGGTCTCGGTGTCCTCCTTAGGCTGGGGGAAGTCGGGTCCGATCCGGACCCGGTCCCACTCGCGGCCCTTGGCCTTGTGGGCGGTGGAGACGGTCAGCTGCGGGCGCTGATCAGGGTCCTCGGCGTCCTCCGGGACCAGCTGGCGGACCATGTCGATGACGCGATCAGGGCTGAAGCGGTCGAGGAGGCGGACGAAGGTCTGCAGGGCCTTGGCGTCCTCGTTGGACTCGGCGAACTCGCGGACCTCGTCCCAGTCCTCGAAAGCGCTCAGTTCCACGTGCTTGGTCCGGCGGCCGGCCATGAGGTCCTTGGCCGCCAGGGCGACGGCCTTGATGTCCTTGCCGCCGCCGACCATAGCAACGCGCTTGCCCGCGTCCAGCCCCTCGAAGACGGCTCCGACCGCGCCGATGTTGGTCTTCGTCAGGACGGCGTCGGGCTCGTCCACCAGGCCGATCGTCGTGTCCAGGGCCGGATTTCCCTGCAGCTCCAGGCCGGCGCCCAGGAGCGACAGGTAGCCGTTGCCGACGGCCGCGACCTCCGGGCCGAAGCGCCAGCTCTGGGTGAGCGGGAGCACGATGTCGGCGGGCCAGTCCTTGAGAGCGTCGATCGCCCCACGGAAGGAGTAGATCGACTGCTGGCTGTCACCGACGACGATCGTCTGCGTCGGCTGGTCCTGAATGACGCGCTTCAGGACGGGGTTAATATCCTGCGCCTCGTCGAAAAGGATCATGTCGTAGGGCAGCCGAGGCCTGGTCAGCGCCCAGATCTTGATGTAGTCGTCGCCCCTGAAGACGATCTTGTCGCTGGCGGGGTCCGTGATATCCGCCCAGGCCCGGCGGGCCGCGTCCAGGAGACCGGGCGCAGCGGGTGTGCGGCCCCACTGGCCGAGGTGCCGCGGCCCGAGGTCCTCGTCCGCGCTCTCGCGATACTGGCGGACCGCCTGCATGGCGATCTTCGCGACGTCCTCCGGATCGACCTCTCCCCCGGTGAACCTGAGGGGCCGGGTGATGCCCAGGGCCGCGGCGACGTCCTTGTCCCGGCGCGCTCCGGGGTGGCTGCGCGCGATGGCGACCTTTCGCTCGATCGGTGCGTCCTTCAGGCCGGCCCGGGCGAAGGCGTGGCTGGTGTCGGCGGTGACGTTGCGCGGCATCTTGCGCTTCGCCTCGTCGGCGATGGACCGGTTGAAGGCGATGTAGGCGATGCGCTTGTCGGGCAGGCGGCGGGTGACCATCAGCAGCGTGGACGTCTTGCCGGTGCCGGCCAGGGCCTGGACGGCGACGTCCTGTCCGGCGAGGCACGCGTCGATGATCTTCTGCTGCTGCGGGGTGGGCGGGTACTCCGTGCTCGCCTCTGCGGCTGCGGCCTTCGCAGCGGCAGCTACGGCTTCGCGCTCGTCCATGTCCGCCAGGTAGCTGCGGATCTCGTCCAGGACGCGCGCCAGGTCGCTGCCGCGGCCCTTGTACTTCCAGCGGCTCTTGCTCTTGATGAAGCCGAAGTTCCTGTTCTTCTTCAGCAACTCCCGGAGTTCAGCCTCGTCCTCGTAGTAGCCGGACTGCCCGGTGCCGGTGACGTAGGTCGTGCGTCCCGCGGTGACGATCTGGATGCGGTTGACCCAGGCGTTCGGGTCGGGATCGGCAACGGGCGGTGTCGGGTGAGGTTCGGCATCGTCCCTGGCCTCGGCCGCATCGGGCGCTGGAAGGTCGGCTGCCTGTTGTTCGGTCTGCGGTTGCCCACCGTCGACGGGGCCGGGGCGCATGGCGGTCGGCTCGACCGCCATGGCGTACACGGCAGCCGCCGCACCGGAGCGCTGGCGGAAGGGCGGCTCTGCCGTAAGGGTGCTGTCGGCGAACCGGGCCAGCCACTCCCCTTCGCCGGCGCGACGTACGGCGCCCAGGGGGAGAATGCCGCTCATGACGGGTGCCCACCCGTCCGCGTCACGGACGCCGAAGGTGACCTGGGAGCTCACGAAGGCGGGGTAGTCGGCTTCGGTGAACCGCGCGGCGTCCGCCGCGGTCCATTCCTGCTGCCTGCGTTCCAGGAGGTCCGCTGTAGCCCGCAGCCGTGCCTCGTGTGCCCTGGCCTCCTGCAGAATTCGGGCAGTTGGGAAGGCCAGCATTTCCCGGGCCTCGCCCGTGATCCGCTCGCGCAGAGCGGTGGCCGGGCCAAGGAGCGCTCCCAGGGTGTCAGCCTCAGCCCGCATGCCTTCGACGGTGTGGCCGACGGCTGTGTCCCAGGCGGCGAAAGCGGTTTCGAGGGCCAGGAGTTCGGGCTGGCGCGCGTAGTCCAACCCGAAGGCCCGGCTGCCGGCCTCGATGAGAGGCTTGCGCTGACGGCCGAGACGCTGGCGGCCCGCGGCCAGGTCTGCGGAGGTGGCGTAGGGCTGGTCAAGGCCGGGACCGAGCTGGATGTTGTGGATGAACGCCCACAGCTGCGCCGCGCGGTGGGCGCCCTCCTGGAGGTTGAGGGCGGGGTCGGTGACGTCCTGGCCGACGGTGGCCTGCCAGCTGGTGCCGGTGAGTGTGCGCCGGAGCGTGGCTGCGGTCTGACCGTCGGGGGCGACCAGTTCGTGCCGGCCGCCGCTGCCCGAGAGCGTACGAATGCTGAAGCCGGGCAGACCCTCGACCTCGGTCAGGAGCCCCTGTTCGGCAGGTGAGGCATTCTGCGGCTCGGTGCGCGGCGGCGCGATGTGACCGAGCGCGACGCGATCGCCGAAGCCGTCGATCAGGTCCTGCAGTGCCGTGGCCGCCCCGGCGCTCTGGGTGTCGGCGCTTCCTCCCGTCGAGGCGTTCCGCGTGGGGGGCGGCGCGATGTCGATGGCCTCGTCGGCTGTGGGCTCCGTCTGGGGAGCCGGGAGGTGCGGGAGGTGGCCGGCTTCGGCTTGAAGGTCCTCTTCGGTGGTTCGGGTGAGGGGCAGGTTGGCTGGCAGGTCCCAGTCTTGGGCCTGGCCGGTGTCCGGCGCGAAGGTGCCGTCGTCGCCGTCGGACAGAGGGGCGAGGGTCAGGGTGATGAGTTCGGCCGGCCCGCCCTCTCGGACGGCGAGCACCTCGTGCGGCCGGTGGGCGTCGTCGTAGGCGTCGAACCAGACGCGGTCCCCCAGCTGGAGGGTGTCGGGGTAGACCTCGCCGTCCTGGGCCTGTGGCCGGTCCGGGCGGTGGTGGGTGAGCTCCCAGACCAGGCATGCGGTGGACGAGGCCTGGAGGCCGGCGGCCCGGTCGAGGCCGGCTCGCTCGCCCAGTGCGAGGCGGTCCAGTTCGTGCCGGTAGGTGCCGAGGGTGCGGGGCAGCGCGGGGTCGTCCCAGGCGACGGGTTCGCCGAGGTGGTCGCGCAGGGCGGCCAGGCGCTCGGACAAGGCGAGGGCGTCGTCGCGGGTCGGGAGTCCGCGCATGACGTCGACGGCCCGGTCGAGGCCGGATCCGCTCAGGTAGGCGTACTCGTCGACGCGGCCCACCTCAAGGCCGCTGCCGGCCGCCAGAAGCGCCCACGTCCCGTCCGTCTCCTGGAACAGGGCGAACTGGCCGTTCGGGGTGAGGGAGAAGCTGTCGAGGTCGGCGAGGCGCCGCAGATCCCTCAGAGCGTGAGCGTCACGGGCGAGCCACTCCATGGGAGCGGCCTTGAAGTGGGTGACGAGCTGGCCGGTGGAAGCGAATCGGCCAGTCGACGGCGCGTTTGCGGCCGGTGGCAGCACGGACTCGTCCGGGGCCTGCGCCACGGTCGCGTCGGCATGGGGGGCGGGCATGGTGCGGGGGTCGCGGACGTGGCCTGCCCAGGTGGCGGCGCCGGTGGCCAGCTCGGTGTACGCGTGCTGGAGGCCGTTGTCGCCCATGGACTCCGCGGCGGCGGCGACAGCAGTGCCGGCTGCGGCCACCGCGTCGAGGCGCTCGGCCAGCCGCTCACTGCTGAGGGGCCGCTCCAGTGCCGCACCGACCGCGGTGCTCGCGGCGCCGACCAGAGAGGTCATGCGGGTGGTGATGACGTGACTGGCCAGCGGGCCCTGTCGCGGCCGCAGGTAGGAGCGGGCAGCCCGGCGGGCGACCTGGTCCGGGCTGTACGCGTGCTTGCCGATCGCTGCGCGCATCACCCCGTAGCGGCGTAGCTCGCCCGGGATCGTCTCCGTGACGGTGCCCTCGGCGCGGCTGCCTTCGATGGTGATCTCGCCGGTGTCGCGGCGGGTGATGGCCGCCAGGGTCAGTGGTTGTGACCAGTGGATGGCGCGGTCGTCTTCGCTGTGCGGCAGGCGGAACGGGAGGCGCAGGGTCTCGCCGGGTTCGAGGTCATCGAGGGCGGTTGGCCGCCAGCCGTCCGGGGCCCGGTCGGCTGCGGAGTCGGCGCGTTCGTAGGCGGCGTTGCGTGCGCCCTGGCGTGTCTTGTGGCGACTCCAGGCGTTGCCGTCCCGGTCCAGGGACAGGAAGGCCTTGCCGTCCTTGGCCGTCGCGCCGAGCGGCGCTGCGTCCTCGTCCAGGACGAGGTTCTTGCGGCCGGCCGGGGTGCGCTGGTGGCTGGAGCGCTCGGCGCGCCGGCGTTCCTTCTCTCGCCGGATGGTGGTGCGGCGCTCGACACTGGCGGCCAGCGCGGCCTTGCGCGCGGCCACGTAATCGGCGTGGCCGGGCTCGGCCAGTGGCAGGTCGAGTTGCGCGAGCTCGTCGTGGATCTGCTCGTCCGTCAGGTCGGCGACGAGGCCGGTCATCGGTCGGGCCGTGGCCCGGTCGGTGCTGGGCGCGTCGGCGATGGTGAGGATCTGATCGCCGCGGCGTACCGCCCAGACGTTGGCGTACGCGTCCGGCTCGTTGCCGAAGGTGCGGATGTCGTCGCTGTTGACGGCGGTGACGCGCCGCCACCAGGGCGTCGATCCGGCGAGGACCTCGTCGCCGACCTGTACGTCGATGGGTGACCAGCGGGCCTTGCGCTGCTCCATGTCGGTGCCGTGGAGAGCCTGGCGCTGGTCGGGCCACAGTTCGGGGAGGGTGGTGTCGGCCGGGCCGGGCGGGGCGTCCGGGGCTTGGCGGACCGCGATGGTGCGGCCGCGCGCCAGCATCGCCGTCACGAACAGGCCGGTCTTGTACAGGCTGGTGGAGCGGGAGGTGTTGCTGGTCTGGACGTGGACCTCGCGGCTGGGCGCCCACACGAACTGGGTCGCCCGGCGGGCGGCCTGGGCTTCGTCGTCGTCGCCCTGCTCGGGCACGCCGTGGAGTTCGGCGGTGGGGCCGGTGTGGTTGATCCAGGCCACCTCGGCGGGGCGGGGCCGGTCGACGTCGACGTCGTCCGGCGTCGCGGGGAGGGCGTCGGCCGCGACGGGCGCCTGGGTGAGCAGCTGCTGGTCCGATGCCACCGGCTGGGCCTCGACGGCCTCCGGGGCTGGGGCGGGGATCTGGTCGACGGGTGCGGGAACGGCGGGCCGGCGGACGTCCTGCTCCACCGTGGCGAGCTTGGGTCGGAAGCCCTCGTTGGCCGACTTCCCCCTGAGATGGGCGGCGGTCGAGTGTTCGGAGTTGTAGGTGTAGTTGCCCTTCCTCAGCTCCCAGGTGAGGCTGTAGCGGCGCCATCCCTCGGCGGTGTGGGCGTGCAGGCTGACGTCGTAGCTGTGGGAGTAGCCTTCGCGGTTCCAGCGGCCCTCGGCGGCCCAGCCGTTGGCGAGCGCGATGGCGATGATGTCTCCGGCCCTGCCCGGCGCCGGCTCGTCGACAGCGCCCTGTGGTTCGGCGGCGGCGGCGCTGGTGTCGACCTCGGCGCTCTGTGCTGGCACCGCGGCGGCAGCCGTTTGGGCGGCCGGCTGTGCGGCCGAGGCGTTGATCGTCGCCATGACGTCGTGGAAGTAATGGCGCATCGCCAGGCGGAAGGCGTGCAGGTCCTCCGGCGTGGCCAGGGCGGCGGCCAGCGGCCCGGTCCCGGCGCGTTCGGTGATCCAGGCGTCCAGCCGGCCCGGAAGATCGAGGTCGTCGGCGGATCCGTTGAAATGCCGAATCGCCTCCTCGAGCATGGCTCGGACGTCATCCTCGAGTCCGGCGACCGCCGCCGGCAACTCGTCGGGCAGGAGTGTGCTCGTCACCTCGCCGACCGGCCCGGAGGTGACCACGTTGCCGTCGGGGGTCCGGGTGACCTGGACGCCTGGGGTGCTCGCGACGAGTTCGCCGAGGAGACGACCCGACTCGTCGTTCACGGTGCCGTCGGCACTGGTGTAGGTGTACCACCGGTCCGGTAGGAACGCGGCTGTCGGCGGGTCGTCGGGGGCCTGGGCGGCCGTGCGCTGGCGTTGGAACTGGTCGACGGCTTCCTGCGCGGCCCGGTCGATGTCGTCGTGGACGTCGCCGACCTGCTCGCCATCGATCTTGACCTGCCACCCCCGCCGCAGGTAGGGGCTGAACACCAGTTGAGCGACCGGAGTGTGGTCAGGGAGGGAGAGTACGTCCCGAACGGAGTTCAGGTCGCCGCTGTAGGGAGCCGTCACGAAGCCGGGCCGGCCGGGGACGGGTTCGGCGGTGTTGAGGAAGATGGCGCCGGCCTGGGCCAGGGACATCTCCTCCCCGTCGACCACGTGGCTGCTGGTGTTGTTGTCCGGGCGGTGCAAGGTCTCGAACTGGACTCCGGCGGCCCGCAGGGCCGTGACCATGCTTATCCGAGTGAGGTCGCCGGATGCCGGCTGGCGGGAGTCGTCGGCCGCCGTGGCGCTTGCCGCGTCCTGGTCTTCGCGGCCGCTGTCGGCGGACGTCGGCGCCGGGTGGTCGGTGGTGTTGTCGGGCTGGGTTGCGGCCCGGTCGCGGGCACGGCGGTCGTCGCGGCGCTGCTGGTCCTCGTGCGCTCGGCGGATGGTCAGGGTGAGCCTGACGATGTGCCTCTCGGTCTCGTCATGAAGCTGCTGGGCCAGCGCGCCCGCTGCATCGTCGCCTGCCGGTGCCGTCGCGAGCTGCTGGGTGAGCCGGGTGGTCGATTCCCGGGCGCGCAGGTAGGCGTCCATGACGGTGCGATGGTTCGGCTCGTCGGCGGTCGCTTCCCGGTGTGCTTCCTCCCAGGTGGCATGGAATTGGGCCGCTGCACGGTCGCCTTGGGACGAGGCGCGGACGTGCGGGGGCAGGATGTCGGCGAGCTGCTGGTGGAGGTCGGCCAGTCGGGCGGTGGCCTGCTGGAGGCCCTCGGCGCTGTACGGTCCGGCGACGAGTGGGTCGCTCGCGATGGCGACGGTGCCGGTGGCCGTGGCGGGCTCCGCCGGACCCGCGGGGGCCGGATCGGTGGTTGCCTGCTCCCGGTCGGTCTCCGGCGCTGTGTCCGTGAAGGCGAGCTCCCAGGCACCGTCGTGCTCGGCGGTCGCGGTGGTGCGGGAGGCCAGGAGCGTGGCGTACTGGGTGAGGGTGCGAAGGTGGGGCAGTGCGACGGGTGCCTTGTACTGCTCGCGGTCGAGGTTGCGGGACAGCTGGATGGCCGCGGTGGCGAGGCGGCGGCAGCGCTCGGCGACGTCCTGAGCGGGGTGGACGAAGGGGTCCCGGCTGCTGCCGACCGGCCCTTGGCGCAGGTCTTCGACGGCCTTCCAGACGGCTTCGCCGTCAGGCCTGGCCCCGAGCCCGGTGGTGAGCAGCTTCTTGCCGGCGGGTGTCTCCTTCAGGCGCCACAGGCCGCCGAACATCTCGTCGAAGTCGTGGGCGGCGTCCTGCTTGGAGGTGTAGGGCTGCCCGTCGGGGATGGTGATGTCGCTGTCGAGGGGCAGTGCGGGCGGGTCGGTGAGGGTGCGGACGGTGCGCTGGAGGTTCTGGAGGGCGAAGGTGAGGTCGCGGACCCGGTTGTCGCGGGTGCTGAAGTTCGTGCGGGCGGGCAGTGCCCAGGCACCGGATGTGGGGGTGGGCTTGAAGCCGTGGCGTTCCAGGGCGGTGCGGACCGCGGCGTGGGCCTCGCTGTCGGTGACGCCTCGCACCGTGCTTGTGAGGTAGTGGTGCTCGATCTCGATGACAGCCGCGACCGGGGTTGTGGTTGGCGTGGGGGTGGGGGTGTCGACCGTCTGCGGCCCTGCATCGGCGGTGGTGAGCGCGCCGGGGAGGGAAGCCGGCACACCGTCTCGGGCCGCGAGGGCGGCCAGGATCTCCGCAGCTGCCGCGGGATCCCGCTGGGAGGCGCGGGTGGCGGCCGTGTGACCGTAGGCGGACCGGATCAGGTGTGCGAGGACCTTGCGGTCGTCGCGGTCGCGGTAGGCGCCTTCCGGCAGGCTCAGGGCCATGGCGTAGGACGCGTGGGCGAGGTTGGCGGCTTGGCGGACCAGGTCGTCGAGGGTGCCGTCGGCGGCGGTTGCCCACAGGACCTGGTGGGCTGCCTCGCGCAGGGCCTCATGGGCCTTCATAGCGGTGGGCCCGCCGGCGGCAGCAACGTTGTCGCGGTGGGCGAGGCGCTTGGCCGTCGCGGTCACCACCCACCTTTCCAGCACCTCCGTCAGATCCCGGAAACCCTGTTCGTAGGGCCGATCCGGGCCGAACGGCTCAGCGTCCGCTGCGGCGAGCTGGGGGGCGGCGAGGCTGCGCTGGTGCTCGTAGGCATGCCGAGCAACATTGCGCAGGATCTCCCGGCTGGCCGGCTGATCGCCCTCTCGGGCGACTTCGAGGGCGAGTCCCGCCGCCTCCAGCCACTCGGGGATCGCCCGGCCAAGAAGGGTGTCCGGGGTCTGCCGCAGGTCCCACATCGCGGTGCGCAACCGCTGGGCCGCGGGGCTGGCGCCCGGGCTGTTGGCGTCGGGCCAGCGGTCGTAGGTCTCGAAGACGATCGAGCGGGCGTAGAAGTGGTGGCCGCTGTCACCGTACGGGTGCGGCCTCTCCTTCAGCGGGTCGTTGCGTACCCGGACGGCGAAGGACTCGGGGTCGAGGTTGGCTGCGTCCAGGAGCAGCTCGTAGGGGTCGCGGGTGGCGTGCAGGCGGGCGAGGTGACGGTGGGTGCGGTCGGCCAGCGGCTGGGCCAGTTCTGATACTGCCGGGATGTCGCTCTCGGCCAGCCGCTCGGCGGCCTGGGCGAGGGAGTCGTAGGCGGCGAAGACGTTGACGGGCGTGTAGGGGTCGCTGGTGGCGGCCACGTCGATCGCCGCGGTCGTGGCGGCTAGCGTCGCGGCGTCCGCGGGCGTAAGTGTGCCGCCGCCCGCGACCAGGGAGATGGCTGTGGAGAGTTCGTCGGCGCTCGCGCGGACCAGTTCGCGTCCTGCCACGGCTTCGCCGGGGTCGCTGTATGACCCGAGGAGTACGGCGAGGTTCCTGACCCGGGGCAACGCGGATCCGACCGTGTCCTCCACGTCCGGCGGGGAGGCGATCACGTCGTCGGCCTCGAACGCACGGTCCGGCGCCGGGTCGGCGGTGCGGTCCGGGGCGGAGGTGGGTGAGGCTGGCGCGATGTCGTAGCGGGTGCCGTCGGGCCAGGTGAGGGTGAGCCCGTGCGGGCGCTCCGTCAGGGTGGCGCCTTCGGCGGTCAGCTGCTGGAGGGTGGTCTGCAGGTTGGCGCCGTCAGCCGGCAGACTTCGGACACCGTCGCCGCCGGTGACCGTGTAGTGGTCGAACCTCGACAGGTCCGGGACTGCCGGCGCGTCCTCCGCCGCCGCATTGGCCGGCTCCGGGGTCCCGGCCCAGGCCTGGACGGCCTCTACCTCGGGGTTGTCGATGGTCGCGAGGTAGCGGTCGGCGTGCTCGCGCGCGGCCTTCATCATGCCCCAGGTGGCGGAGACGCTGCGCGTTGCCCGGGCCTCGCGGTCCCACTGTTCGCCGACACGGCGGGCGGCGTCGGTCAGGTCACGGATGATCTGCACCTCGAGTTGGCCGGGCAGGTGGAGCAGGCGGGCGCGCCGGGTGTTGGCGCTCTCGGTCATGGCACGCTGGCCGGCCGCCGCGAGGGCCTGCTCCTGCGGGCTGCCGTCGGCGAGGTGGGTGCCGTGTTCGTCGGCCCAAGCCCGGTAGGTGTCCAGCATGGCCTGCTCGGCTGCCCAGTACTCGGCCCGGTCGGCATACGGCTGGGCGGCCTCCTGGCCCGGGAGGGGCCTGCGGCGGGGGAAGCGGGGCACCCGGGGGCCGGCTGTGGCGGGCTGGGGCTCCTTGGCGGCGGTGTCCGGGGCAGGTGACGCGGCGAGGTGGTTGCGTGCCGCGTAGCCCAGCTCGCGAGCGAGATCGTCCGGGTCTCTGTTCTCGCCATCGGGCAGCGTCTGGAGGACATCGAGGTAGGCGCTCGCCGCGTCGACGAGGTCGTGGGTCTGCGCCGCGGCGCGGAAGTCGGGTTCCCCTCCGGCGCGCGCGTCTTCCAGGTGTCGCTGGTTCTCGGCGGCCCAGTCGTTGCCCACCGTGAGGAGCCGGCGAAACGCCGTGTCCTCGGGATCGGTGGCCTGCGCGGGCTGCTCCTCGCGTTCGATGTCGAGGATGCGGTAGCCCTTGGTGCGGTACCAGTCGAAGTAGGCGTCGCGCAGTTCCCGGGCGCTGTCCCGGGCGGGGTCGGGGCCTGCCGGGAGCTGAGCCTGGGCCGGGTTCTGGGTGGAGGTCTGGTCGTCGTCGTAGAGTGCCTGGCCGGCCTGGCCGGCGATCTCCGCGTCGATCTGCGCCTGGTTGGCGCGGGCGCGCAGCAGTTTGTCGTGTTTGCCGAAGGGCTGGTCGACGAGCTTGGTCGCCCGGTCGACTTCGAGTCTGAGCTCGTCGACGACCGCGAGGTGGATCGCGTGGAGGCCGTCGAGTTTCTCGATGTGGTTCTCCAGGCGGGCGATCAGGCCCAGCGGCGGCTTGGAGTCGCTGAGGAAGGCGCTCGCGTCGTCGATGACGAAGGTGGCCTGCGCGATGTGGCTGAGGCCTTCGATCGTGAACTGGATGTGGTCGTGGAAGTTGTCGACCCGCACCTGGATGTCCTGGCCGCCGAGGGTGGCGATGCGTTCGAAGCGGGTGTTGCGCATCCCCTGGGAGTGGCGCTGTATGAGGGCGAGCTGGGTGCGCAGGGCGGTTGCGGCGTCGGTGCGCTTGGTGTGGACGGTGCCGTCGGGTGTCTCCAGGCTGAAGGCCGTGCCGGTGGTGTCAGTGCGGGCGGCGGCGGCGCGGGCGACGAGTTCGGCGCGTTTCTCGGCTGCGGCGACGGTGGCGTCGGCGGTGTCGACGACGTTGCGCAGGTGGTTGTTGGTGCGCTTCCAGTTGCTGTAGGCGGATTCGAGCTGGCGCAGTTCCTCGTCAGCGTGCATCTTCTTGAGCAGGAGGGGGTTGCCGGTGGCGATGGCCTTGATCTCGCCGAATTCGAGGTAGTCCTTGCCGAGGTCGCCGTCGAGGAGGGCCTGGTCCTGTTCCTCGAGTTCGCGGCCGGTGCGGATCTGGTCGATGAAGCGGGCTTTGCGTTCGACGGTCTGCCACATGAAGGAGTCGAAGGAGCCCTCCTTGACCCAGCGGTGGATGCCGACGGGGATGCCGAGGTCGAAGTGCTGGTTGAACTGGCGGACGATCCGGCCTTCGCGCTGGGTGACGTCGGCAGGCCGCCAGGGGCAGTCGATATGGTGCAGGGCGATGGCGCGGTCCTGCACGTTGACGCCGACGCCCATCGTCTCGGTGCTGCCGATGAGCACGGAGACCTTTCCGTTGCGGGCGTCCGCGAACAGCTGTTCCTTCTCCTCCGCGGTCTTGGCCTCCTGGACGTAGCGGATGCGGTCGGCGGGGACGCCGCGCAGGATCAGCTCGTCGCGTAGGTAGTCGTAGGCGATGAACTTGCCGAGCTTGCGGTTGTCGTCGGAGGCGGTGCCACGGTCGGCGAAGACGAGCTGAAGGGCACCGGGCAGGCGGCTGGGGTCGCCCTGCCGGTTGGTGTAGCGGCGGTCCTTGTGCTCGTGGTGGATCGCGGCGATGCGCTCTGCTGCGGCGTCAAGCTTTCCGGGGCCGTCGGGCTCGCGGCCTGCCATGCGCAGGTCCATGGCGGCCATCCGGCCGTCGTTGGAGATCTTGAGGAGGTTGTCCTCGGACGGATCGACGTCGCCGGCCCGGACCTCCTCCGCCCGGGCTGCGATGTCGGCCATGAAGTCGCGGTCGGCGTCGGTGGCCGGCACGACGATCGTCTCGTTGGTGCTGTCGGGCCTGGGGAGGACAACGTCGTATGCCGTCCTGACGTCCGCGAACAGCTTCCACATCTGGTGGAACTGCCTGGCGTTCATGAACGCGCCGATGCGTTCCTTGATGCGGGGCGTGCCCTCGGGTGAGACTTCCGGGGCCATGGTCTCGCGCAGGTACTGGGCCTGGAAGGAGGAGAACGCCTGCAGTTCGGCTTGCTCCAGCAGGTCCGGGCGGAACAGGTCGATCATGACGTACGCCTGGACCATGGAGTTGGGGAACGGTGTGCCGGTGGAGCCGAGGCCGACCTTAGGGCCGTACTGGCGGGCCAGGGCCCTCAGCTTGGCCTTGAGGTCGCGTGCCTGGCTGGAGACGGTCAGGGCCAGTTCGCTGTTGTTGGCGCCGATGTCGCTGTTGGCGTAGTCCTGGACCTCGTCGACGGCGATGAAGTCGATGCCGGTCTGCTCGAAGCTGATGCCGGTGGTCGAGGTCTTGGTGAGGACGCGCTGGGCGCGCTGGGTGTGCCGCTTGAGGGCGCCCTGGAGCTTCTTGACGGTCTCTCGCACACCCGCTTCAGGGCGCCTGCCTTCGGTGGCGTGTGCGGCTGCGGTGTCGAGGGCGTCGGCGGTGAGCGGGTCGCCGCCGGGGTTGAGCGCGGGGTCCAGGGCGGCGTCGCTGCCGGTGATCACCTTGTGGATCCGGGCCCGGTACTCGGCGGTCTGGTCGGCGACGTACTGCTGCTGGCCGAGGCCGGACAGGGGAATCCGCTTGAAGAGACTCAATGGAAGGATGACCGCGTCCCAGTCGCCGTTGGCGATCTGGGCGATGTAGGTGGCGGCGGTGTCCTTGTCGAAGTCGGCGCTGTCGATCGCCAGGACCCGGGCCTTGGGGTAGGCCCTGAGGAAGTCGTTGCGGAAGCCGTTGACGGTGGCGTTCTTCACCACGATGACCGGCTTGCGGACCATGCCGAGACGGCGCATCTCCATGATCGTCATGGCGATGGTGAGGGACTTGCCGAAGCCGACCTCGTAGTCGAGGAACGCTCCGCCGGGCTCCACCAGGGCGCGGGCCACACCGGCGCGCTGGTGCGGCCGGGGCGGCATCGCGTCCGAGATGCCGGGGAAGGTCAGGTGGCTGCCGTCGCCCTGGTAGGGCACGTGGGAGTTGAACAGCCGGTTGTAGGTCGCCAGGACCTCGCGGCTGCGCTCGGCGTCCTGCCACAGCCAGTCCCCGAACAGCCGGTCCAGTTCGTCGGCCTTCGCCACGACCTGCTCGGTCTGGTTGGCCGCCCAGATCTTGCCGTTCCTGACCTCCTCCGGGCTGGTGTCCTCCTTGGGCTTGGGCGGGTGGACGACCAGGGAGGAGCGGCGCAGCATGCGCTCGAAGAGGTCGACGGCGTCGCGTTTCTCGGTGCCGTAGACCGTGGTGGCCGCCCGCGATTCGCGCACGCTCTTCGATGCGTCGACGTCCCAGTCGGCGCCGGATTCGCGGGTGACGGTCAGGTACTTGGACTGCAGGAGCTGGCGGAGGAAGTCCTGGTAGAACTTCGGGTCGATCCAGGTGGCGCCGATGTGGATGTCGTCGATGTCGCCTGGTTGCTTGTCCGGGGGCAGCACCTCCCGCAAGGCGGTGAGGTTGGCCTGCAGCGGGTGGTGGGGGCGCAGGTCGTCCGAGACCATGTGCAGGACGCTCTGTGCGGCCTCCAGCTTCTCGCGGACGTTGCCGCTGAGGTAGGTGGGGGCGTGGATCAGGCGCTGGGTGCCGGGCTCGTTGTAGACGAGGTCGCCGAGGGCGTCACGGGCCTGTTCGAGGGAGTCCCGCGACAGGAGCCGGGCGATCTCGCCGAGACGGACCTCGCCGAAGGTGTTGAGGCTGATGGCCAGGGCGTCCTGCGGTGTGTCGGCCGTGGTCTGGTCGATCTGCGGTTTGGTGACCGCCCGGGTGAAGATCGCATCCTTCTTCGCGGTCTCGGTGTCCGGGTCGTAGACCTCCAGGGCGTACACGCCGGCGGCGTACGGGTCGGTGCGGAACGAGCCGTGGGCGGTGCGGCGGTCGCGCCGGGCCTCGCGCTTGTTGATCGGCCCGTACAGGGCGGTGTGGGAGTCGTAGTGGTAGTTGAGCTGGGCGCGCAGGCTGGAGGCCTGCTCGGTCGCTCCGGTGGACTCCGCGCTGAGGAGCTCGACGTAGGTGTCGCGCAGGCGCAGCAGGGAGCGCAGTTCCTCGGCGGCGTTCTTGTAGACCGGCCGTTCGGTGATCTCGTGGCCGACGAGCTGCAGGAACGTTCCGTCGCCCTGGTCGATCAGGGTGCCCTGGAAGCGCTGGATGTCCTCGCCGAACATCTCCTGCGCTCGCTGGATCCGCTGTGCCTGCGCCTCGACGGCGGCGCGCTGGCGGGCGTCGCGGTTGGCGCTCATCGTCAGGCCGCCGTCGCGGGCCTGCGCGGTGATTCCGGCAAGAGCTTCGGTGAGGGCGTCGGCGAGGTTCTCGTCCGGGCGGGGTCGGACGGTCACCTCCTGCGCGGAGAACCTGCCGCTGGTCAGGCCGTGCCGGCCCAGGACCATCTTCGGGCGCTTGGCGAAGTAGCTGTTGACGAGGACGGCGTTGTCGGCGTCGACGGGTACCTGGGCCAGGCCGATCCAGTCCGGGGGCACCTCGGGCGCTGTCTCGCGTCGGCGCAGGATCAGCAGATCGGTGACGGCCTCGGTGCCGGCGGCCTTTCGGTGGGCGCCGGCCGGTAGTCGCACCGCGCCGACCAGGTCCGCGCGGTTGGCGATCTCCAGGCGCGCGGTCTTCCCGGTGCTGTCGAGGGTGTAGCGGCTGGTGAGCACCGCGACCAGGCCACCTGGCCGCACCAGGTCGAGGGCCTTGACGATGAAGTGGTTGTGGGTGGCCAGGCGCAGCGGGTTGTGGTTGGGGTCGTGGAGGGCGATCTCGTCGAAGGGGACGTTGCCGACCGCGGCGTCGAAGTAGCCGTCCGGGACGCGGGTGTCGACGAACGATTCGCTGCGCACGTCGGCGTCGGGGTAGAGGGCGGCGGCGATGGCGGCGGTGACGGGGTCGAGTTCGACGCCGGTCATGGCGGCGCCGTCGGGGGCGAAGGCGAGGAAGTTGCCGGAGCCGCAGCCCGGCTCCAGAACCTTGCCGTCCTGGAAGCCGAGGGCCTGGAGGGCGTTCCAGATCGGCTGGACGAGGGCGGCGTCCGTGAAGTGGGCGTTGCGGGTGGTGGCCTCGGCCGCGTGCCACTCCTCCTCGGTGAGCAGGGAGCGCAGTTCGGCGCGGAGGCCGGCGTAGTCCTTCTGCCGGGGGTCGAAGATCGCCGGGACCGCGCCCCACGAGCTCCAGCGGGCCAGCACGGCCTGCTCGGCCCCGGTGGCAGGCCGGTCTTCCTCACGCAGGCGGTGCAGCACGTGAACCGCGGCGATGTTCGCGCGGATCCGGGCAAGCGGCCCGGACGGGGCGAGGTTTTCCTGGCCGTGCGGTTGGAAGCGCGGTGCTTCGACGGGTGCAGGCGGTGCGGAGCGTGTTGCGGATACGACCTGTTCGAGTTCTATCTCGTACGGTTCGTCGTCGCCGTCGATGTCCTGGACCACGAGGTATGTGCCGTCGACCGATACAACGTGGGCTTCGATCGTCTCGTCGCTGTCGGGCAGGTACTCAAGCCTGTCGGCCAGGTGCTCGATGTGGTCGCCGCGGCGGAGGTCGTCGATGGTGACGGCGACGTTGCCTACGTGCCCGTCCACAGTGGCGGTCGGCACCTGGTCTAGGGGTGCGCGGGCAGGGAGCGGGGCCGACAGAACGGCGGCGGTCAGCCGGCGCTCCTCGGCCAGGAGGAGAGGGTCGGTTCCGCCGTCGTCGGTCATGGCGACGGGCGGGAGCCCGCCGAACTGCTGGGCCTCGACGAGCCGGTCGAACAGTTCCTCGGCCTGGACCAGGTCGGCGAGCTGCCGGGGCGCGGCGACCTCGTGGACGGTGTCGTCCTCGTTGACCCGCACTACGACGCACCGGCCCACCTCGTCGGCGCCGGCGCTGGGCGAGTCGTGGTCGACGACGTAGAGGCGGTACTGCCACAGGCTGTCGGCCCAGCTCGTCTGCGCACGCAGGTGGATCGCACCGCTCGCGGCCTCCGTCTCCAGGCCTTCGAGCTGACGAGGTGTCTGGTACATGTGCGATCCTCCGCGCTTCGCGTCGAGTGTCGAACCGGAGTTGGTCCAGTGGGGCGGCTACAGGTCGCGGCCGCGGGCGCGCAGGTCCTCCACCGACGTGCCGAACAGGCGCAGGAAGGACGGCGTCATGTAGTCGAGGACATGGCGCAGCTGGTGGTCGTCGAGGTCGCTCAGGTGGAGGTTGCCGTCGAGGAGGGCCTCGGTGGTGGTGCTGACCCATTCCGTGTGCCGCTCGAGGTGGGCCAGTCGGGCCTCGTGCTCCTCGTCGCTCTCCAGGCCGTCGTCCTCGTCGTCGAGGCCGGCCCCGGGCTCGGGTTCCAGCCGGACCATCTCGTCGAGGACCTCGTGCTCGGCGCGGGCCTTGAGCTGCGCGAGGCGGGCGACCCGCTCCTCGTGCGTCTCGTCGGCCGGCGCGGCATCGGCGATGACGTACTGGTCCCAGAGGTCGCCGGCCAGGGCCTCGACCTGCTCTCCGAGCGCGGTGAAGAACGCCACGGGGTCGGGCAGGGCGGCGTAGCGCGTGGGCAGCCACCTGCGCCAGTAGGCCCGGGCCTCGGTGCCGTATCGGTTGATCGCCATCGCTACTCCTTGGTGGTCTGCTGGTGGGGCGGTCAGCGGGCCTGAGGTTGTCACCTGCTGACGGATGGAGTTGTGAGGCTTTCAGGTCGATGGGGATCCCTGGCGGGCCGGTACCCTGCGGGGCGGCCGTTCGATGCGCCGTCTGTGTATCCGGCTCACCGTGCAGGAAGCTCGTCCTGACGCGCATGTGGTGGGTGATCAGATCCCGCTAGCCGGGAAGCACGGGCGGGGACCGGCACATACTTCCCGCAGGCCGGGACAGCGGCCCTGCTCCGACCGGCTCCCGCGGCGGGTCCGCTCAGTCCGGCGTGGGCGGTTCCATGTCGCCGGTGACCGGGGCCGAGTCGAGAAGCAGGGTCACGGCCGACTCCAGCACCGCGACGTAGGCGCGCAGGCGCTCGTTCTCCTGGACGAGGTCGTCGGAGCCGGCTTGAAGGGGCGCGCTGGGCGGCCGCTCCGCGCCGGCAAGTGGGCCGGCCTGGCGCGCGGCGCGGCTGGCGGCCAGCTGCTCCAGCAGGCGCAGGTGTTCGGGGGCCAGCTCGACAGGCTCGGTGTCGTCGGGCGAAGCGGGTTCCGATCCGGGGTCGGCTGTCAGCGCCCCAACGTCTCCCTCCACGTCACACCGCCTGCGGCACGACGATCGGAACTGCAGGAACGTTCCGCCTCCGCGACGTGCGCGACTTCTTGACGAAGGCTCGGGAGTCACCGAGAGCTGCGGCGACCATGAGCGCGCCCATCACAAAGAGAATGACGAGCAGAGCAGTTGATGGCTGCCCCATGGATTGCCTCCCCTGCGGCCGGCCTGTGTTTCGGGTGCCCAGGAAAGTGCACGGCACGGCCGGCACGCGCCCGGACAGAGGTGGAGTTCCCGTGGAGCGGGATGCGCCCCGGGGCGGCCGCGCTCGGTTCCGCTCGGCGGGATCTGCGCGCTTGTGCCCACGTGCCCGGGACCGGCCGGGAGGGACCCTGTCCCCGGCACGTCCGCGGTCATCAGCACACAGCTGTCCCCTTGAGAGAGCCACCTGACGGCTCGCTACCGTGGGGCCATGGACAGCAACGTGACTCCTCCCGAGATGATCTCGCCGAGCAGAGCGGCCGGCACCCTGCGGAGCCTGGTGAAGCAGCTCACACAGGATCCGTCCTCCGCGATCGTGATCGGGGAGGAGGACGTGCCGCAGGCAGTTCTGCTCTCCTTCGACGCCTTCCAGAAGCTGCTGGCGGCCGCGGGCGAAGCCGATGCCGCGATGGTCGCGGACCGTCTGGCCTCCGCGCCCCAAGCGGGCGAAGGGCTGAGCAACGCGGCCCTGGAACAGCTGATCGCGGATGCCGAGGACGACTCCACCGCTGTGCACGACGCTCCGGGACGAACGGGAGGTGTCGAAAGGGGACCGGATGCCAGTGGTAGGGCCTGACCTGTACCGCGGGGACCATCACCCCCAGGTGGGCGCCGACATCCTGGCGCTGCCCTCGTCCCAGCTGCAGCGCATCGCGCTCATCAGGATCAGCCAGCTCACCCGCGGCGAGATCCGCGGAGCTCCACTCGAGGCGATGGCAAGGCATCCGGACCTGTCCGACTGCCGGAAGCTCTACTTCGACCTGTCACAGAACGAGCACCGGGTCGCGGGAGGGCAGGCCCCTCAATGGCGGATCGTCTACCGTCTGCGTGATGCACTGCCCGGCCCGGACGCGCGAATGCTGCTGCAGGTGGTGGCGGTGGGCGCGAGAGCTGCGAGCGAGGTGTACCAGCTGGCCGGGACGAGACTGGAACGGCAGAGGATCGTCCGGGCGCCCGCGCCGCAAAAGTCCCCGGCCCCGGCCGCTGCTGCGCCCCGGCAACGGAGCCTGGTCGAGGCGCAGCGGCTGGCCGCGGAGCGTTTGCGCCGTGCACAGAGCCGGCGGCGCTGAGGGGGGGTTGACCTTGGTGCTGCGGTCCGCGGCAACGCACGGGCGAGGCAGGTCGGGGGCGCGCCGTGGTTGTAGTGGGTCATCTCCGCCGCTGGACCCTGTGCGCAGCAGCTCTCCGAGTGGAAGGCCGTCGACTTCGCAGTCTGTAGGCGCGATGGATCTTCGCGACCGGCCGCTCGGGCTCAGGCAGGCGTGCGAGGTCGCCTCGGTCGGCTTTCCGTGCGATTTCGAGCTGGGCCGAGCCGGCGGGCTTGCCGACGGCTACGGGCTCGGTGACCCTGCGCAGGTCGCGGAGGTTGGTGGCGATGGCGGATGCGTCGGCGGTCGGTCCGTGCCCGCTGACGGTTGCCCGGTGATATCGCGGCGAGTCACTCGGGGTGCACGACGGGCCCGGGTAGGGAGCCCATCATGCCGAACAGTGGGGCATGCTCCAAGACCGGGCCGCCGGCCCAGATGGGCCGGGAGTCCGGGTGCTCGGCGACGGTGTCGCCGTTCTGGTGTGCGCGGGCCCGCGGTGAAGGAGCTGCGGGGAATGATCGGCACCACCGGGGGTGCGGCTCCTACCGGCCTGCACCCCGATCCTGTGGGGCTACGGGTGGTCTGGCTGTATGGTCGTCCGAACGGACTCGCAGGCCTGCGCGAGGTTGGCCAGGCAGGTGTCCGGGTCGGGACCGGTGACGACGCATCGGGCCAGCAGCGAGGCCGGGCGAGTCCGGACCCAGCCGCCCAGAGGGGTCTCCCAGGTCAGTCTGGCCATCCAGGGTGCGTCGAAGAGGTCGAGGTCGACGCCCTGACCGGTGACAGTACCGTCGGACCCCGCTCGGATCAGAGCGACGGCCGCGCTCGCGCTGCGATTGGGCATGATGACGGGCTCTTGGCCGGTGGCGAGTTGGATGGCAGCGAGGAGCAGGTCAACGCCGGTCGCCAGTCGCACGAGTTCGGGGACGCTGTCGCCCTGCAGGTGGGCGGCTGCGTCGGTGATGACCGGGCCGAGTACGGCCATCACCACCTGGACGTGGCCCACACCGTGGTCGACGCCGAGGGCCTGCATGGCGCGGGCCGCGAGCTGCGCGAGGTCCGGGTCCATCTCCTCCGCGGTGACGAGGTGGGAGGTGGGCTGGAACAGGGGGTAGTTCGTGAATGCTGTCCGGACCGCGGCGACCACCCGGGTTTGTCCGCCGCTGGTGATCGTCTGGAGGGTGACCCGCTCGCCGCCGTGAGCGCGCTCAAGGAGGACCGCCCCGGGGGTGGTCTCTGCCGTGAGGGACGCGGTGTGCGCGACTTTCCACGCGGCCTGGAGGTCTTCGGCCTTGTCGGCACGGATCTCACCGTAGTGGCCGAGGTTCGCGAGCGGGCGAAGGACCACGGGGTACCCGGTCCAAATCGCTGCGGCTGCCGCGTCCTGGTGGGTGTCGACGCGGGTGCCTTTCGGGGTGGGCAGTCCCGCTTCCGCGAGCAGGAGCCGCGCGATGGAGCGGTCGGCGGACGCGTCGGCCGATGCCTTGGACGGGCCTCGGACGCCAAGGGCTTCGGCCAGGTCCGCGGCCTGCGGCAGGGCCTCGGCGGTGAGCGCCAGCAGTCCCGCCGGCGGTGCGCCTGCGGCACCGCCGACGCTCGCGGTCTGTGCGGTCATGCCGGTTGCGCCCCAGTTCGAGTCGGGGTCGTGGAACGCGAGCGGACGGGTCTCGGCAACGCTCCGCAGGTCGGCTGCGTGATCCCGGCTCGGGCCGACGATCAGTACTGCCGGTGATGAGGGCACGGGTCGCTCTCTCCTCGTTCGTCATGGTCCGTCGTCGATCGGGACTGCGCGGGCGTCGCAAGTACTCAGGTGCAGCGCGTCGTTGCCGCTTCAGTGATGACGCGCGGTCGGAGGTCTGCGGTTGCATGCGGAGATGGTCGGGCGCCAGGGAAGCACCTCCGCGGAACGCGTGGGTCAGGGCATCTGGTCCACCGGCTTGGGCGGGACCAGCCACACGAATCGGTGAGCCGAGGCCGCGTCGAGGGGCCGAGTCATCAGGAGAGTGATCCGGGTCGGACCCCACTGGGGGTGTTTGATCAGCCGCGTGTCGCCGTTGGGGTGGACGTATTCGTCGTCCATCGAACGCTTCATCAGCTTGCGAAGCGGCTTGTCGGTGCGGGCCGTGTCCTCAAGTTCGCGCTGGAGCTGGACCAGGCCCGCTTCCCAGGGTGCGGTGTTCAACGCGGCACGCTGCTGGCGGAGGAAGGGCAGTGCCCACCCTGCCTCCCAGTCGAGCAGTACAGTCTCACGCGCTTCCTTGTTGATCAGGATGTACCTCAGCACGTTGGTCGGCACCTCTTTGCCGGCCCACACGTCCCGGAATGCCTGGTTGGTCAGTTCGATGTCCCAGCATCGGTTCGACAGGTAGCCCGGCAGGACGCTGGAGTCGAGTGCCAGCTGGTACGCCGGCATCGAATCGAGCTTGTTGGTGAAGGGCTGCGGAGGTTCCTGCCCGGTGGACAGCAGGAACATGACGTGCCGCTCGTGGGCGCTCATATGCAGAACGGAGGCCACGCGGTCCAGGAACTCAGGCTCCGCGCGGGTCGAGCCACGCTCGAAGTCACCGTAGGACCGGACGGAGATCCCGAGCATTGAGGCGGTCCGCTCCTGCGAGAGACCGGTACGGCGCCGGCCGCGGGTTGTGATCGCTGCCTCCGGCGGGCCGGCCTCGACCGCGTTCCTGCATCGGACCAGCAGCGCCTGGAACTGCTCCTTCTGGTCCGGCGCGGTGCCGATCCCCTGACGTGCCGTCGTCACGTTCATCCCCCTCGTCCAGGCGCCGACGAGCACCACCGGCGAGGGTTCCTGCTCCCCTCGTGGCGGCCTCGCGGCGCGCATTCGTCTCCCAAGCATCGCGCTCAGCCGGACCGTGCCGCCGGTCAGGCTCGCCTTCCTGGTGTGCAACTTCCGGAAGGGGCCCTTCCTGGCCAAGAGCGGCCGGTTCGACTACATCTTTAGGGCCAAGGGGCGACTTGGCATCCGAATTGGTCATTTCGCCTCACCAGCACCACACGCTCACAGACCTGGGGGGCCTGATGATGCCGAAGCCGCCGCGCGAGCTTCAAGCCCGCGATCACGATCACGAACGCAACAGCTCTGCGGAGCGTGCCTACCGAGTGCTGCAGGCGTTGGTCGAGCTCGGCCCGGGCGCGCATACACTCGCCGCGGTGATGGCCCACAGCGGGCTCACCCGCTCCACCGCTCACCGCATCCTCCAGTCAGGCGTTCGTACGCATACCTTCGTCCAGCCGACATACGGCACCTACTCCATCGCCCATCCCAGCGTCATAGGGCACAGCCAGGACGCGCTCACCGCGCTGCCTGCTAGTTCTCCGGCGACTTCCGAGGAGCTCGCGCATCTGCAGCGCCGCACGAACCAGGTCGTCGCGCTCCACAGCCACCTCCTGCTGGGCATGCCCAGCAGGATCTGCGTCGACATCGCGGACGGCAACCGGCATGATTTTGCGGCCGCGCTGGCGAGCTCCGATGCCGGACCTGTCCTGCGCCGCGCACCCCTGCACCAGGACGCCGCCGGGCTGGTCATGCTCGCCAACCTTGACGACCTGAGCGCTGGCAACGCTGTCCTGAGGCGAATCAAGATCCAGGGGTACGCTCGCACTTCGTCCCCTGTCTCAGGCTGGGAGATGCTTTCCGTGCCGCTGTGGCGAGGCTCCGTCCTCGTCGGCTCCGTCAGCCTCCTGTCCCCCGAGGCCTTCCTGAGGCGGCGCGCCGAGCGTCTGGCGGACGCCACCATGGACGCTGCCGCAGCCCTGTCCCGGCGCTTGGAACACACCAGGACTCAGCGTCAGGTCATGCCGATCCTGCAGCAAGCCAGCTGAAACGAAGCTCTCGGGAACACGACCATGAGCCACTCACTCCTGATCGCCGCCGCCGGCCGGGGAATCGGTATCGCCATCACCCAGGCCCGCGACGCCGTCAGCGACCACGGTGCCATGACCATCCGTTCCACTCCGGCGTCCGATGCCTTCCTGTCGGTGCCGGACGATGCCGCGCGACTTGCCAAAGTTGCGCTGACATTCGAAGCGATCGAGCAAGAGCACAGCCCGGTCGACGTTCCGGTGTCGAACGCCACAATCACGTGTGTCACGCTGCCGCTCAACACAGCCGAGGCCGGCTGCACACCAGTCGTGGACGCCCACAACACAGGCCTCCACCGGGCCAAGCCGACGCCGCGCAGGATGAATGCGCGGAGCCACTTCATCTCCTCCGCGACCAGCGTCTACGCGCAGGCGCGAGAGTCCACCCACGCGGGGTCTGATCGGCTTCCCCCCGGCCCCTGGCGCTCCACGACGTGGCCAGCTGCAGCACGGTGGACACCCTCTTCCCCGCTCCTGCGAGTACGGCGGTCCTCAAGCCCTCAGCCCCGTCGGCTGGACTGCCCGAGCCGGAACTCCGCCACGAGAGGAAAGTCGATCATGAGATAGCCCGTCGTCCGGCCCGCTTCGAGAGAACACGGGCCGCTGGGCTGCCGCCTACACACCGGTGTTACCAGCACCGGGTCGGGCGGCACGCCCCTCCCGTCACCGCCGACACATGACCGAGTTCGCGCTCACGTCATCTCCGGCGACGACCCGGGCGACCGCCCTCGGCAGAGGGCTCGCCGCCCGGTGTACCGCCCGGTCACGGGCGGGTCCAACAGGCGATGCCAACCCTGGGAGCGGAAGCCGGCCCCAGGGGATCGTGCTGCCTCCACCCTCCAGCAGAGACTCCTCGATGATGCCTGACTCCCTTCCCGTTTGTCACGCAGGTGTGAGCACTCCCCCAACCGGTCCTACAGGCTGTGACAGCCATTCAACATGCCGTATACGTGCGGAAGATTCGGCATCCTTCGCTCTCGCCGTGGGCTTGGAACCTCTACGGCTGGATGAGCCGATGCGGGAGCGACTGCGGACGGCCGTCTACGCGTTGCTCCGTGCGCCTGAGGCGGCGAATCTGACGGACATCGACCACGTTCTGAGGATCGTCACCCTCGCCAAGTCCCAGCTCGCCCGGACCTGTGCCACCACCTCGGCGGCACCGGAACTCGGCCGCTGGCTCGGAGTATCGGCCTCCGCCATCCACCAGTCCCTCGACCGACAGCGGAGGGCGTCCACGCTCATCACGCGACAGCGGTTCCGTGAAGCCGGCACCGTGCAGGGCCTGTTCGTCGGAGTCCCGCAGCAGATCGAGGTGGCTCGGGTCGGCGATCGCCAGCATCCGCTCGCCCTTGACAGGCCCACGCTCGCTACCCTGCTTCGCCTCGTGGAGCGGCTGTTCGCCCCGGGCTGGCGCCACCGGGACGGCCGGGTGACCCCGCCGGGGCTCCTGGCCTCCCGCACGGGCCGCGGTGCCCCTACCGACCGGCTCGCCTTGCTCCTGCTCGTCCTGGAGGCACGGCCTGACGGGCGGGTGCGACTGTGCTCCGGGCGGGTGTGCAAGCGCGGGCGGGCAGCAACAACGCTCGCCCGGCTCATGGGCAACGGGTGCACTCCGGCAGGCGCGGCAGGGATCCTCCAACGCCTCCAGAGCGCAGGGGCAATCCAGCTGGTCCGGCGGGAGACCAGCAGCCGGTTGCGCCAGCGTGGCGGGATCGTGGTGCCGGCGGTGGCCCAGGACTGGGCGACGATGAAGGCCGCCCGGCGGCGCGCCGCTGCCTCCCGGCGCGACACCGCCGCTCCTCCAACGCGGCCACGCCGGCGTCGCGGTGGGACGTCCCCGCAGGTGGCGGAGCCGGGGCCGGCAGGTGGTGCCGAGTTCCCAGACAACTCCGCTGCTGACACCCTTCACGCCTCTCACGCCGATCACCCTGGTGCTGATGGTCAGGCTGATGTCGCGGTTGGTGTTTCCGGCGAAGCCGAGACCGGGGTTCCCACCGTCGCCGGTGGAGCGCGTGCGCAGGCGAGTAAGACCAGCACGGTCCGGTCGCGTCCCGGCGCCACCCCGGCTGGCACGGCCGTGACGTCCGGGCATCGGCGGGCTGAGGCCGCGCTACCGCAACTGAGCATGTCGACTGCGGCATACCGGGTACTCCATGAGGTCGCGGTTCTGCTGCCCCTGATGACCGCCTGGGAGCAGCGGGAGGCGGCGCGGGCCGCTGGCGCGGCCGTGCGGGAGGTCACGGGTGACGTCGGTCGGGTGGCGCGGCGTTTGCGGTTCAGGTTCGCCTCGGCCGGCTCGATCGCCAGCCCGTATGGCTGGCTGGTCCGGATCGGGCTTCGCCGTGCCAGTGACTGTGGGCGGGTCGAGTGCGAGAGCGGGATCGACGTGGTGACGGGCCTTGAGTGCGTTGCCTGCGGGTATCTCGTTGAGGGTGCGATCAGTCGATCGCGGCGCGCCAGCGAGAGGGCCGAAGGGCAGGTTGAGTCCCCTGTTGCGGAGCCGACGGGTTCGCAAGCCACGGCTGGGGCCGGACTGGAGATACGGAAGGCCCGCGCCGAGGCCGCCCGGCTGGCCGTTCCCTGTGCGGACTGCGGCTCTCCCGGCGCGGCCGGGTTGTGTACCGGCTGCTCGCGGGGGCGGGCCCTCAAGTCCGGGGTCGGTGATTGCATTAACTTGGCGTTGGCCGCCCGTGCAGATCTGCGCGACTATCCGAGTGTTCGCGCCGTCTGGGAGGAGGTCCGATCGGATATCCGCAGCGCCAGGGCCCACGCTCGGCACGGAACGCAGGACGAGGAGATCGCGGGTGCCAGCGAGCTGCTCGCCGTGACCTGCCTCCGAGACCGGTACCACCAGGACGCCCTCCGTCGTTTCGAACTCTCGCCTGCCGTGGCTGCCGAATCCCGCAACGCCCACGCCAGTGTGATGCGCTCCAGGCACCGGTTCGAGTCGTCCGCCGCAGCCCGGCGGGCTGCTACCGCTGCGGCCGCCGACGCCGCAGAGCGCACAGCCAAGTTCCTGCTCCGCGAGCGGGTGGCGACGGTGGCCCGGATCCGGGCCGGCATCGCCGACCGCCGCCGAGCACAACCACTCGCAATCGTGCAGGGATCGGCCAGAAGTCGTGAGCGCGGAGAAGGAGCAGCTGCCTGAGCACGTAGTAGCCGGGTGCAGGACATGCCGAGCGGGGAGGGTCCTGCCAGAGGGGGAGTCGGCCCGGGCGAGCTCGCTCGCCCGGCCAAGCAGCCAAGCGGGACACACTGTTTCCAAATTGAGACGGGCACTCCGCCGGACGTCCGCAGACACCTCGGTGGATGCCGGGAGGGGGTGCAGCCCGGCTGCTGCCGCACCCCTCCCGGGGCTGGTAGGACGGCGGTTGGGCCGGTAGGCGAAGCGGTAGGAGCGCAGGTCAAGCCAGCACCACGCAAGCACCCCGATGAACTCCGCGAGCGCGCTGTACGAGAGGTCCGCTCGACCGGTCGGCCCGTTGCCCATATGGCCCGCGACCTGGGCATTCACAAGGAGGCTCTGCGGTCCTGGGTCCGTCAGGCCGAGGCCGACGCCGGAGAGCGCGACGACCGACTCACCACCGCCGAGAGTAACGAGCTGAAGGAACTCCGCAAGGAAGTCGCCGAGTTGAGGCGGCCCGACGAGATCCTCAAGGCGGCCAGCGTGCTCTTTTGCCCAGGATATCGACCGTCCCCGGATGAGGCCGAGCAGGTGATCGACCACCTGCGTGACGGCTTCGGGGTCGATCCCGTGTGCCGGGTGCTGGACCTGTCCGCCTCGACGTATTTTGCGCGCAAGACCAGGCCGAAGTCGGCCCGCCGCCTGCGCGACGAGGAGCTGACTGCGCTGGTCACAGCGGCGTGGGAGGACTCCGGTCGCACCTACGGCGCCCGCCACATCACCCGCGCGCTGGTCCGGGCCGGGCACGCGGTGGCACGCTGCACCGTCGAGCGACTGATGCGCGAGATGGGCATCGAGGGCGTCATCCGCGGCCGGCGCCGCCGCACCACCACCCCGGAGCCAGCCGCCCGCGCCCGCCGGACCTGGTCAACCGCCGCTTCACTGCCGAGCGGCCCAACCAGCTGTGGCTGGCCGATCTGACCTACGTGCGGACCTGGTCGGGCTGGGCCTACGTGGCGTTCGTCCTGGACGCGTACTCGCGCCGGATCGTGGGCTGGCAGATCGCCGACCACATGCGCACCGACCTGCCGCTGGACGCGCTGGAGATGGCGCTGTGGCGACAGAAGATCAAGAAGGACGCCGACCTCATTCATCGCAGCGCCCGCGGGTCGCAATACGTATCCATTCGCTACACAGAGCGATTGGCCGAGGTCGGCGCCTCGGCGTCGGTCGGATCCGTCGCGGACAGTTACGACAACGCGATGGCGGAGGCCCTGAACGGCATGTTCAAGGCCGAACTGATCGAGCATCAAGGGCGGTGGCGGGACTTCGATCAGGCCGAGCGGGCCCTCTTCCACTGGGTCACCTAGCGGCTCCACTCCGCCCTCGGCTACCTGCCGTCCGACGAGTACGAGCAGACATACTGGGCGAACCCGGAGCCAGTCCCACAGAGCGCTTGATCACACGATCGCGGACTCCACGAAACTCGGGGCAGCTCACGCCCGTGTCCGCGCTGGCCCCTGTCTTCATGCACAGTGGAATCATGCCCGGACCAGGCTTTCACGACGAAGCCCTTTTCCCGCAGTCGGTCAAGGTTACCTCCTCCCCAAAGTACCGAGCGGGCGTGCCATGAGCGGCTGAAGGCTTGACGGCTTCGAGAGGATGGCCCGATGAGCATGAGGCATCCACGCGAGGTCGGCCAGGAACATGTGCTGGAGCGCTATGTCACACCCGGCCAACGGTACTTGGGGCTGCTGCACGGCAACTTCTTCAGGCTGGACGGGTCGGAGCAGTCGGACTTCGTCGAAGCCCTCGCCTCGGATGCCGCTTCAGTGACCGTCGAAGAGCTGAGCGCGCTCTTCGGCTACGAATGGCGCTCGCGGTTGACCGCTTCATGGCTGGCCGGGGTGGCCAGGCGGACCGAGTGGCGGAGCTTGATCGGGCAACTCCTACTGGCCAGCGAGCTGACGTACGCCGGTCAGGGCTTCTGCTTCGCGCTGGCCCGGTTCGGCACAACCGAGGACGCCCAGATCCTCACGGAGTACCTCGCCCGGTATCTACCGCAGCTCGATCGCCGCTACGACCAGCCACTTGCCTTGGGCGCCCTGCTCCGGCTGGACAGCCTGCTGGGCACCGACTATGCGCAACGCTTCACTGCTGTCGACGGTCCGTGGGATCGGTGGGCAGAAGCCCTGCCGCACCTACGCGGTAATCCCGCATGGACGGCAGATGCTCAGCGGCACAGCCTGGACGCCTGGTGTGAGTGGCCCTGGCCGGACGCCCCGCTCGCAGCCGAGTTCGGAGATAGCGGCAGCCTCGGCTAAAGCCTGGTGCCGCCGTTGTCGGCACCCTGCGGTTTACTCATTGGCGTGGACACAACGGCGACGTGGAGTGAGAAACTGGCAGCCATCACCGGTTGGGAGAGCACGGCAACCAGGACGATCGACTGGCCCTCGGTGGAGTCAAGGCTCGGCACTGCTCTTCCAACCGACTACAAAGTGCTGGCGGAGCGATTCGGCTCGGGTGAGTTCGACGGATACCTATGGCTCTCCACGCCCGATAGCCCCAGCCCCCACCACGATCTGATCAAAGAGGCAAAACGGCTAGGCGAGCAGGCCTCCGCTGACCCCTGGATCGGCGACCTCTACCGCCCGCATCCGGTCTTTCCTGCAGCCGGCGGCCTGCTTCGGTGGGCTGATTCCGTCCAGGCTGACCAGTTCGTCTGGCTGACGGAATCTGCGAACCCCGATGAATGGCCGATTCTCGCGCAGGCCCATGAGGATGTCGGGGAGTGGGCGCGGTTCGACGGCTCTACCAGCGAGTTCATTTACCGGCTCCTCACCGATCCTCAGCAGCCCTTCTCCGTGGCGGATTTCTTCGAGGCTCACACCTTCCAGTCATACGAGCAGGTCAGCGAGCTATTCGAGGGATGGGACGCCGATCCGCATTGGTGAGGGCACGGACCTGGTCGAGCGCCGTGTGCTGTCGATCGCCCTGCTGGCCCCGATCCCAGGGATCGGGGCCAGCAGGGCGATCTGTTGCTGGTCAGTCTCGGCGGGCGGCCTGGACGATTCGGTCGATGACGGCTGCGGCCTCTTCCGGGTGTTCCCGGGCGAGGGTGGCCAGGGTGGCGATGACGTCGTCGGCCTCGCAGCCGTCGTGCTCGATCCAACGGACCTCTGCGTGGTCGAGTGCGGCCTTGACGTGCTTGAGCGACCCGATCAGCCCGGCGTCCGTCTCCACCGCGCGGTTGGCCTTGTAGTCGCTGTCCTGCGCGATCCTGGCGTCGGCGCCGTCTTCGGCGTCGAAGACCACGAACACCTCGTGGCCCGGGGCGTGGAGGCGCTGGGCCTTGCGCAGCAGCGCGACGAACCCGAAGAGGCCGGTGCGGTCTTCGCTCTTGTCGTGGCTGAGGACACGGGTGGGGAATCCGTACCAGGACCGGTAGAGCAGGTTGTGGCCGTCGACGAGGAGCAGGGGCGGGAGCGTCATCGGCTGGCCTCCTGGGGGTGGCCTGTGACCGCGGCGGACGGGTACTCGGGGCCGGATGAGGGTTGGGTCTACCGGCCGGGCCCCGCCGATCCGGGAAGAGGCGGGCCAGCAGCGCGCCGAGGCGCTGGGCACCGTCGCGCTCGGGCCACCGCCCTGGCGTGTGCCGCGCGCCGCATCCGGGCCCGCTCGGTCTCGGTGAGCGCCAGCGCGCGGCGCAGCCCGCTGGCGAGTGCGTCTGGAGGGGCGGGGTCGTAGAGCAGGCCGTTGGGGCCGTCGGCGATTTGCTCGGTGAAGCCGTCGCGGGCCGGGGCCAGGACGACAGCGCCGTCGTTCTGTGCCCACAGGGCGGTCTCGAAGACGACGTTGGCCAGGGTCTCAACGCGGCTGGGGCAGGCGATGACGCGGGTGGCGGGGAGGGCGGCGAGCGCGCGGGGCAGTTGCTGGTGGAGGCCGCCGACCAGGGTGGCGCGCAGGCCGGCCCGGTCGCACTGGCGCTGGTAGGTGTCGAAGAGGGTGGCGCGTTCGTCGTCGGTGCGGACCGCGATGGCGGCCAGGTGGATGTCGTCGCGCAGCGGGGCGAGGGCGTCGATGAGCAGGTCGAGGCCTTTGGTGGGTCGGTGCGGGCGCTGGTAGGTGTCGACGGGCCGGTGGGCGGGGATGCCGTGGCGGTGGGCGAGCGCGGCCGCGTCGCCGGCGGCATGGGGGCGAGGTCCGGGGGGTTAGGTGCCCCGAGGGCCAGGGTGTCAGCGCGGCCGGGTCGAGGCCGTAGTCGTGGGGTGGTCGGTGAGGAAGGTCCCGACGTCGGCGACGTGTACGCGCGGGTGCCGGTCGCCCCTGTCCAGGGCTGCGGCGCCCTGGTCTGACCAGCGGGACCGATGCCCGACATCCTACGGTGCTTCGTTCTGCCTGACGTTCCGCTTCACGCGGCGGCGCGCATCTCGGCGATGGCGGCATCCAGCCGGGCCGATCCCACCGCGCAAGCCAGGTCGGTGGCGACCGCGGCGTGATGGCGGGCCTCGTCCACCTCTCCCTGCCGGAACAGGACGGTGGCAAGACGTGCCGCGCCCATCGCCCTCGCCCGGGGCTGGGAGGCCGCGGAAACGCCTGCGGTGCGCCGCAGTTGCGGTACGACATCGGGTGCGAGGTGGCCGGTGGTCGCCGACAGTCGATACAGGGCGTACCCGAGGTCGGAGCGCAGCTTGGCGGGTGTCAGCGTCTGCAGCCAGCCCTCCTGTGCGCTGTCGCCGGCGCGGGAGGCGTGGGCCTCGGCCGCGGCTACAGCGCGCATCACGACGCGGATGTCGCCTTGGAGTGCGAGTGCCTGCGCTGTGACGGCGCTGACCATGGCCAGCACGGCGGGCGGGTGCGGGCCGGTGGCGGAGGCGGTGAGCGACAGCGCCCGTGCGGCGTTGCCTTCGTGGACGGCCTGGCGGGCGGCGTTGGTCGCGATGTGGCAGTACGCCAAGGCGTCGTCGGCTTCCCGTGCGGCGTCAAGAGCCAGGTCGAAGGCGGCTGCGGCGCCCTTCTCCCCGGCGTCGAAGGTGGCCCAGGCGTACAGGCCGGCCAGCCGCGCCACCGCTCCGCTCCAGGCGGTGCGGACGGCCGGCGTCATCGAGGCGGCGCTGAGGTCGACGGCCCGCCGCAGCTCCAGGCCCGCGAAGTGCCAGGTCGCACGGCCGCCGGAGCGGCGGTCCCACTCCTCCAGCGCGACGGTGTGCTGGGCGATGCCGTGCACGTCGCCGGTTCCGAGCCGGGACGGCGCCGCAGCGATGTCGGGCAGGACGGCGGCTGCGCCGAGCGACAGGAAGGTTCGGCGTTGCGTCGGACTCACCTCGCGGGTTCTGGTTCGCGGCCGGCGCGTGCCGACGAGGCCGAGCTCCGCGTCGGTCTTGACGTTGAAGACCGCACGCAGTGCCCGCCGCACCTCGTCCCGCGGCCACCTGATGCGACCGCATTCAAGGCGGCTGACGGTGGCCGCGTCAAAGCCCCCCGGGTCCAGGCCTTCGTTCAGGCACCAGGCGTGTACGCGGTAGGCCACCGTCTCCTGCGTCCAGCCCCGCACTTCCCTGGCCTGCTGTAAGGCCGTGTTCTCCACCGTCCTGCCCCCTGAACTGAACGCCTGCGAAGGGCAATGAGCCTACTCGCTGCTCGTAACTTGCCGACCTAACTTGCCCTACCCCATTCACCTGAACCGGTGTCAGATGGTGCTTCGCCAGATCGAGCACCGAACCTGGGAGCGACAGCCGAGCGCTGGTGGACCGGTCGGCCCACGACCGGCGCCGCCCGGCCCTCTCAAAGCTGCTCGGCCTTGGCCGAGCGCTGTTCCACGCGGCACGTTGCCGCCCCGCCTTGAGGAGATGATGGCCCTGTCCGCCTCCCTTCCCGCCGTCGAGATGCCGCCCAGCGGGCTGACCTTCAGGGCCTGCTGGGTCGGCGGCGCGGCGGCGATGGTTCGGTAGACCTCGCCAGCCGCTCCGGCGCACGCGCCGACCAGCTCGGTCAGGGCGAGGAGCAGACGGGCGTTGCGACGGCGGCGGGCGGGGCGGTCGGGCGGGGTCAGCTGGTCCGGAGTCGTGGTCACCGCTGCACTATGCCGCCCGGGCTGGGTCCGGCGGGCCGGTTCGACAGAATGCACACCGCCTGGACGGCGATCAGGGAGGGGTGGAGGAGGGCGGCGTCGCCTTCGGGGACCGGCGCCGTCCTCTACGGCCCCGCGGCTCTGGCATGATCTGCGCTCAACGAGATTACCTAGGAGGGCAGTTGCAGCAGACACTGGCCACGATGTTCCTTGCCGTGGTTACCACGGTGTTCACCACCTTGGTGATGTCGAGGGTCACCCCCCGTACAGAGCGCTGGGGTGGGCGGTACAAGCGGGCGCAGGCCGGCCGGGACGCCCTCCGTACGGCACTGGAGACCATCCTGGTGGCCTCCGGCCGCCTGGCGGTGGAACGGCGGGCCGACGGCACCGGCTACGCGGATCGGCTGGCCGGGGAGTGGGATCGCTGGCGCGGGCAGCTCGACTCCGCGACGTGCACGCTGATCGACGGCGGCGAGTTCGCGCTCACCTACAGCCACCGCCAGCGGATCCAAGAGCAGCTCTCCGGCTTCATCGTCCTGGTGCGGGCGGTGTGGCTGTGCGACCGGCCCGAAACCGAGCGGCTGCGTTTGGTCCGTGAGCTGACCGAGCCCGCGTATCAGGTCTTCTTTCCGTCCCGGCTCCACCCTCTCCGCTTCGCGGCCGCCCGGGAGCGCCTCGATGCGGCCCTCGGTACCGCGCAGACCGCTGTCGCGCTCGACGTACCCACCTCCGAGCCGGCCATCGACTGACCACGCACCCCAGCGCGCGATGAAGTACACGCGCCCGTGCTGCGCTCCGGTGCCCCCTTGTCGAGACCCCCATACCTTCGGGCAGGCTGTCCGATGCGCAAGACCAGCCAAGCCATAGCGTGCCTGACGCCACGGGTACGCGGGTCGCGCTTCCTGCCAGGTGCGGAGCGCCCTTCGCCCCTGGCAGGGTACGAACGCCGAACAGCAGGACCCGCGCACCAACGGACGGCAAGGTGGTGAGGTGGCGAGGGGGGCGCCGTACTCGCCGCAGAACCACGTGACGCACGACGACAACCTGCACGTGCTGTTGGAGATGCTGGCCCGCTCCGCCGTGGACCGCACGGTGCCGCCGATCGTCGACTGGCTGACCGTCCGACTACGGGTGGCGGTTGCCCAGGCGAGGGACCGGCTCACCCACGGCCGCCGCCCGGCCGGGCGTAACCTGGAGGGCGTGACCACCACCGTCGCCGTTACCAGTTCGGCTGTCGCGCTGCAGGCCTGTCTGGCCGCGCTCACCAGCCGGGCCCGGGCCGGTCTCGACGCCGAGGAGCGGTGGGACCTGCTGGCCGCCGCCTGGTGGTCGGGCGGCCACGACCTCGTGGAACTCGCGGCGGCCGCCGGGCTGGGCACCCGCTACGACCAGGTCCGCACCGACCTGCGTGCCCGAGGTGTCGACACCTCCGAGGCGACCTTCGGCCCGCCGCCCGGCCCCCTCTTCGCGCCGCTGCGCACCGCCGAGGTCCGGGCTCTCGGCGACGTCGCCGACCGGGTCGTGGGCCCGGTCATGCTCACCCCCGATCCGGAGCCGCTCGCGGAGACGGCGTGGCGCCTGCGCCTCGCCTTCGAGCGGCTGGCCGTGGCCGTCGACCCGGCCGAGTCGACCGAGCAGTGAGCTCGGCGGCGTCCCGGCCGAGGCGCTTCATCTCGTACACGGTGAACAGCACGCGGCAGTGCGGGGCGTGGGCCTTGATCTCGCGGGCCACGGTGAGCGCGGCCTCGAACTGCGGGCGGACCCGGACCCGGCTGCTGACCTTCTCCGAGAAGATCTTGTCGCGGGGGATGCCGTGCGCGCTGAGCGCGTCCAGCTGTGACTGGAGCTCCTGGGTGAGGTCGCGAACGTCCTGGGCATCCGGAGGCTCAGGACGCGCGCTCGACGGCCGTACTCGCCCAGCGTTCCCACTAACTGATCGTTTCAAAATGAGTTACGCCGCAGGGCTTGCACTGGGCGATCTTGGTCGGCAGGGTGTCCGGATGCGTTCTGATCTTGTTCCGGACGATCTGTGGGAGCGGGTGGCTCCGCTGCTGCCGTCCGCTCCTGCGCGGCGCCACCGCTTCCCCGGACGGCTCCGTGTCCCCGACCGGGCGGCACTCGCCGGCGTGATGTACGTGCTGCGGACTGGTGTTGCCTGGCGCGACGTCCCCGCAGAGATGGTGGGCTGCTCCGGAGCGACGGCCTGGCGCCGGCTGCGAGACTGGACCGAAGCCGGAGTCTGGCCGCGTCTGCACGCCGCTTTGCTGGCCGAGTTGCGCCGTGCCGACCTGTTGGACCTCGACGACTGCGCCGTGGACGGGTCACACGTCCGGGCGCTCAAAGGGGGGATCACGTCGGCCCCTCGCCCGTCGACCGCGCCCGTCCCGGCTCGAAGCACCACCTGATCGTCGACCGCCACGGAACCCCGCTCGCCGTTGCGCTCACTGGTGGCAACCGCCATGACGTCACCCACCTCCTGCCGCTGCTGGACGCGATCCCACCGATCCGGGGGCTTCGGGGACGCCCTCGCCGCAAGCCGCGGCGCCTGTACGCAGATCGCGGCTACGACTTCGACAAGTACCGCCGCTTGCTGTGGAAGCGCGGCATCAAGCCGATGATCGCTCGACGTGGCATCGCCCACGGCTCGGGGCTGGGCAAGGTGCGTTGGGTGGTGGAGCGAGCGTTCGCCTGGCTGCACCAGTTCAAGCGACTCCGCATCCGGTACGAGCGACGCGCCGACATCCACCAGGGACTGCTTGAACTCGCGTGCTCGATCGTCTGCCTGCGGCGTCTTCGAGCGGCGGCCCCAACCCGGCAGTAGGAGCCAGGTGTCACTACCGGTGTCTGCGCTTACAACAGCAGCGAATTGAAGGACTTGCCCGACCGGTCCAAGCTGAGACCCCAGTGCTGACCTGCCCTCTCGAGGATCTTGAGCAGCGTCTCGCGATCCTCGGCGCTCCCCTGCAGCATGAGGGCTGACCGCTCGATGACGATCAGGTAATGGTCAGCGGGCGCCCACCCCATGTCGCGAAGGCAGTCCGAGAGGGCGTTCCAGTTCCAGCCGAAGTAGACCGGAAACCGCAGACGGGCACTCATCTGTTCGAACAGTCGTTGCTCGTCACCCATCTCGGCACCATCCAGCCAAGCCACGTAGCTGGTCCCCGACGGCGGCAGGAGAAACGAAGAACGCCGGGCGTCCCCCTCCAGGAGGTGCACCCAAGGCGCTTCGCCCGTCCAGTAATGGTTCACTATCCCCCCTTCAAAGCATCCAGCCTGCAGCCGACACGATAGCTGGGTCGAGATGAACAGCATCACCGAGGCGAGCGTTCCGGGCCTGGTCGGCGACGGGGAGCGCCACCCGCGCTGCATCCCATGGGTCCTGCATCCCTGCGGCCGTGTCAGGTGGCCACCATGTCATTCTGAAACGATCAGTAACTGGCGGTCAGTCATCGTGTGTGCAATGGTCGTCTGCTTCCCGGATTCACGGGAGAGCTGCCTGCCACGGCTTCAACCGGCAGCCCATCCCACCCGTAACCGGCTGCCCCGTCATGCCCCTCGGGCCCTTCTCCGCACAGGAGAAATGGAGGCGTTCATGGCTCCACACCCGTGCGGTCTCCGCAGGGCGCCGCCACCTTGCTGCCCCGGGAGGCCGGCCCGAGAGCCGGACGATCCTGTGCCGAGATCCCCGTCCGTGCCCACCGCACCTCTCAGATATGACCCGCAGTCACATTGACGCGATGTCGGTCACCCTTAGTATTGTCCGGAGGTGAAATTCGAACCCCTGGCCGATCTCGTGTGTCCGGACTACGGCGACGACCACCTCAACCGTGCCGTGTCCGATCTGGTCGCCACCTACATCGCCGACGACGCCTACTTGGCCCTCTACTGGGTGACCGAGGGATGCCTGGCGGTGGTCGTCCGCGTGGAGCTGGGGAACCACCTGGAGCAGCTATACGAGGCGAAGGCAGCGGCCGACCGCAGGGCGTCGGTCCCGGACGCCGGCCCGGAGTCGGAGGCGAAGCTGAACCGGCGTGCGGCCGAGACCACGGCCGCTCTCCAGGCCTTCCTCGCGCGGGAGATCGAGGAGACCGAAGAGACCGCCGCCGAGGCCACCGCCCTCTGGCAGAGCCTCGGCCGGGAGTACCCCGGCCCTGTCCCCCCGCGCTACCGTCCGGACCGGCAGAGGGGAGAGGATCCTCACCTGCTGGAGGTGCTGTACGACTTCTGGCGGCAACTGATCACGGCACGCAAGCGCTTGGAGGAGGCGCTCGAAGCCGATCGCGCGGCGCAGCGGGAGCTGGCCGAGGACAGGGCCGTGCTGAAGAGGCTCCGGCGGTTCGGGCTCCAGCACACCGCCCGACACGACGGGGACGATGTCCTCGAGCTGTTCCGCGGCCTCCTCGCCCGGGACGGAGCGCGCCATCACCAGGCCGGACACGGACTCCTCGTGGAGATCGCGAGCGGCCGTACGGTCCTGCTCCACGTGCTGCTGCAGCCCTACCGCGCGCTGCAGGGCGAGCCGGTGATCGTCGATGCGGCGCGGGTCCACCAGGTCGCTGCCGACCTGCGAAGGTCCCGGACGACCGACTCCGTGGTCCTGCTGACCAACACGGAGTTCAGTGCTCCGGCGCGCCGCTTCGCCACGGCACGGGGCATGAAGCTGCTGGATCACAGGGCACTGGAGGCCTGGGCGCTGCGGAGAGTGGCTCCTCGACCTCGTACGGGACGCCGGGACGGAGGCCGCCTGATGCGTATCAAACGCACACCCACGATCGTTCCGCCGAAGTACGGCGACCGTCATCTCCGCGCCAACCTCGGGGACTTTCTCGCAGCTGCCACCGTCCAGGACATGAGGAACGCCGTCCTCTACACGGCCGAGAGGACGATCGCCCTGGAGGTGCGGACCGAGGTCCGCACGGCCCTGGAGGAAGCACGGCTCGTCCACCGGCATAGCGAACGCCGCAGAGGAACCGGCTCGGACGGCGACGACGGGGACTGGACGCCCGCTTCACCGGCCTACGCGAGATCCGCCACCCCGCTCCTCAAGGAGCTGGGAATCGTCATCGGCCAGCTGGAGGACTCCCTCGCCCGGATCGAGGAGGCCTGCGCGGCGCTGAAGAGGCAATACGGGCATGACGCCGACGAGGCCGGCACAGGACCGCTGAGAAGGCTGGGCCTGCCGTGGCAGCAGGCGCGCGTCGCCCGCGCGCGCCTCGGGGAACTTCTCGCGGCAGACCGTGAGAACGCGCACGAGGTCGCCCTGCGGGAGGAGCGGTACCGGGCCTTCCTGGGGAGCGAGAACAGCGTCTCCCTCCAGACGATCGCCGCGATGAGCCCCACCCAGTTCGAGCTCGCCGTCGCGGCCTTCCTGCGAAACGACGGCTTCACCGTGCTGCGCGAACGCGGCGGCGCGGGCGACCTGGGCGCCGACGTCATCGCCGTCTCCCCCGAAGGACAGCGCTACGTGATCCAGTGCAAGCACGGCAGCCGGCGGACGGCGAAGGTCGACTCGCCGGACCTCCAGCGTCTCAACGGCACGGCCAGGCCGGTCCACGGCGCCGACGTGGTCGTGGTCGTCACCAACGGCACCGTTACCGCCCCCGCGCGCGCCTTCGCCCGCTCGCAGCGCATCCACTGCGTCGAGCGGTCCTTCCTGGAACGGTGGGCAGCCTGGGGACAGCCGCTCCCCGAACTCCTCACCACCTGCTGACGCGCCAGGCCCGCCGGAACACCGCCCGGGTGGACCTCGCCGCCGGTCGGACGCAGCGCTCCCGGCCGCCGGCGTCCCGAGCGCTTCACATGGCCACCGGGCCGGACGGCCGTACCGACAGGCCGGCGACGCGGGCTTGCCGCTTCCGCCCCTCCACGGCCAGCGGGCCGATCAGCCAGTACCGGCCGTCCGACAGCGGAGTTCGGCTGGGCGGGACGCACGTCCGCCGGGTTCATGTCGTAGCGGATTCGGCCCGCGCGCACGTAGTGACGGTACCTACCGAACTCCGGCGCCGCCTGGTCTGCCTGGATCTCCAGGACGACTTCGGGCACCACCGGTAGGTAGCGACCCCGGTGCCCGCCCCCGGGCGGGCCGACAGCCGTCTCCGGCAGGTCGCGCACATTTCCCTCCGAGTGGAGCAGCGGCGCGATCTCTGTGCGCAACGCGGCCGTGATGGGCAGAGTGACGGCGACGGGGCGCAGCCGGCCGGTGGGGCTGGGCTGGGCTGGGCGAGCACGAGGGCCTGGCGAGCCGGTGTCGCAGCCGTGACACCGACGACGATGAGGTCGATGGGGTGGCGCTCGCGCCACTTGAGCCAGCCGGCGGCGGTCTTGCCCGGCCGGTATGGGGAATCCTTCCTCTTGAGGACGAGGCATTCCACGCCAGGGGCGGGCAGCCAGGCCAGCGCGCTTTGGAGGTCCTGGGTCGTGAGGACAGCCGTGATGGCGGCCGGGGCACTTTGCAGCAGGCGTTCCAGCTCGGCGCGGCGTTCGTGATAGGGGCGGGAGCGCAGGTCGGACGTCCCCAGGGCGAGCGGGTCGAAGTCGGCGAAGGCGATCATGAAGTCCTCGCCGGGCCTCGGCCCCCGGGGTGATCGGCGCTGGATCGCCGTGAAGTCGATGGTGCCCGTGGTCGGGTTGAGCGCGATGAGTTCGCCGTCGAGGATCGCAGGGCCGAGCGGGCGGGCGGCCGCGGCGATATCGGCGAACCGGGAGGTGAGGTTCGTGCCGCGACGTCCAAAGGCCTGGCCTCGCTCGGTGTCCAGAGCCAGCCGCCACCCATCGAGCTTGACCTCCATGGCGAGGCCCGTCACGTCCGCAGGCAGTACGTCAATGGGGCTGGCTTCGGCGAGCGGCAGCGGAAGACTGACCGGGAACGCCACATCTCAAGTAGTACACCGGCGTGCTCCCGAACGTACCGTCCGCTTACGGAGCGGACCCACGCCGCCGGGACCGCCTGCGCGGACACCTGGAAGTCGCCGACCACCCCGACGACGGCCGGCCAGTGTTCCGCACCGCAGGCCTGCTGACCGGCCTGGCCACCAGCACGGGCGAGTCGTCGCCATACCGCGTACGGGCGGGCGGCCTCGTGGCCCGCATGTTTCACCGCCGGACGCCCGGGCCGGCCCTGCTGCCGCATAGCACGCCAGGGCGGGACGAAGATGCGCCCCCGCCCCGGCGGCCGCGTCTACCGGCGCACGCTCGCCGAGGTAGCCGCCGATCCGGTCGGCTTCGTAGCGCATCATCTCAGTGAGCCGCTCTCCCGCCCACAGCAACAGGGTGAGGGTGAGCTCGCGGGCGTCCTCGACCTCCCGGTGGGTCCGCACGTACCCGAGGAACGGCGGCACGAGTCGCACGCTCCGCTCGACCATGCCGGAGCCGTCGGGACTGGCTTGGAGGCTGTCGGGCAGGACGACGAGGATGTCCAGCGCGGTCGGGTCCGCCGGGTGCTCGTGCCGCTGCGCCTGGTGGACCAGGTCGCGCTGTTCGAGCAGCCACTGGTGGGCGCGGGTCCAGTCAAGGGCGCAGATCCACTCGGTGAGCAGCTGAGCGTCTTCGCGCAGTGTGCCGGCCGCCTCCCGGTGTTCCAGGGCGGCGGTGAGGTCCTGGTGGACCGTTCAGTTCGGGGGCGGGGCGTTCTTCCCGTGGTGGGCGGCCTCGTCGAGCGCGACGGTCCGAAGCAGTTCGAAGGCGAGGGTGCTCGGGTCGGGTCGGGCCGGGTGGTGTTCTCAGGCATCGTGGCTCCAGCGGCGGGGCTACGGGTGTCGGCGTCGAGGTTAGGCGCGGCCGCCGGACTGTGGGCCGGGCCGGGGTCGACGGGGGATGTACAGGGTCGGACCGCGGTAATGGGCATTAGGGCCGGGCTCGGGTGCCCCCCTCACGGGCAGGCGGCACGTCCACGGTTGCGGGCGGGAGGGGCATGCTGCGTAGGGTTCGAACAGGTGAGGCCAGCAGCAGGGCGACTGGCACGATTTGGAGTACCGCGCCGACGGTGAGGGTCGTCCGTACGTCGAGGAGGAGGACCAGGATGCCGGCTGTTGCGGCGGCGAGCGGTCGTGCGCCAGCGGTCACCGTGGTGCTCGCGGCCTGCATCCGGCCCTGGAAGCGCGGGTCACAGAGCGCCTGGCGCAGCGAGCGCTGGCTGGTGCCGGACGCCGTGGCCCAGAACAGCTGCACGGCGAGTGCCGTGGCCAGGGTGATCTGCCAGCCTGGTCCGGGAGCGGCGAGGAGCAGGGGTACCTGTGCGAGGGGGCTGACCGCGAATCCGGTGATGATGGTCGCACCGAGGCCGATCCGGGCTGCGAGTCTCGGGGCGAGGAGCGCGCCGGCGAGGCTTCCGGCTCCGCCGACTCCCATGATCACGCCGAGTGCGGTCGGGGAGGTACCGAGGGCGGTCAGCAGGTAGTAGGCCCAGTAGGTGTTCATGACCGCCAGGCCGAAGCTCAGTGCGGACAGGGCGGCGATCACCGTGCGGATCGTGGGTTGTCCGAGGACGTAGCGCACCCCGTCAATGATGTCCCGCGCAAGGCCGCGTTGCTCCGTGGGTCGTCCGGCGGCCCGTTCGGGGATGCGGATCCGCCAGAGGAGCAGTGCGGAGATGATGAAGGACGCGGCGTCGGCGAGGACTGACCGGGCGGGGCCGAAGGCGCCCACCAGCGCGGCGCCGGCGTTGCTGCCGGCGCTGTCGGCCACCGACGACGCGGCGCCGAGCCTGGAGTTGGCGTTCTGTAGCTGGTGCGATTCGACGAGGGCGGGCAACAGGCTGATCGCCGCCGCGTCGTGCACCGTCTTGGCAGTGCCGAGGACGATCGTGACCGCGTAGAGGTGGCCGATGGTGAGCACACCCGTGAGCGCGGCGGCCGGGATGGTCACCAGGGCTGCGGCTGCGGCGAGGTCCGAGGCGATCAGCTGGGGCCGCTGCGCGTGGCGGTCCGACACGGCGCCGGCCCACAGCGCGATTGTGCTGGGGAGCTGGCCGAGGAAGGCCAGGACTGCGACCTGCGTGGTGCTCGCGTGGAGTTCCAGCACGGCGAGGGTTGGGAGGGCGATCGTGCTTACCGCTGATCCGGACAGGCTCGCTGCCTCGCTGCCCAGGAGATACCGGAAGGGCCGGCTCGCCCGCGCCGTGGTCCGCGGCGCCCGAGCAGCCGTCGTCATCTGCTCCCACCACCGGACGCCCGGTCCGAGGCGGTGACGTCAGGCCACAGAACGTCGGTCGGAGGGCGGGGCGCGGTCCGGCTTTCGAAGTAGCCGGCGCTAGGCTCCGCGAGGGACGGTCCGGGTGTGGAGGACACCCCGCAAGCCGCGCCGTGATCGGTGCGCCGAGCGCTCACGCCTCCGCGGGCCGGAGAACGGGGCGCTGCCTGTCGGGAGCACTGGCCCCTGGTCATGGCGCCGTCCTGGTGATGGGCGCCTCTGTGTCGGAGGGGCGGTGGGTGACGTCGGGTCCGGGCCATTGGAACACGAGGCGGGTCGACCTCTTGGTCAGGACGTCGCCGACGGGGAGGTCGTCGTCGGAGGTGGTGGCGGGGTGGATCGTCAGCCGGGGGTAGCCCCGGCCCCGTGCGTGGCGGTCCCACGCGCGGACGGCGTCGGCGAGTTGCTCGGCGAGCTCGGGGCCCAGGGGGCCGAAGGCGTGGGCGATGAACTCGGCCCCGTCCTCCGCGGCGGGGGTGTGGGTGAGGTAGGCGAGTGAGGCGGCGCCGAGCAGCGCGGCCGCGTCTGCGCCACGCGGAACGGCGGCGATCCCGGTGTCGCGCTCACGGTCGAGTGCGAGACGGCAGAACCCGGGCAGGCGGGTAGCGAGGTAGAGCTGCAGCGTCTCGAACGACTCGCCGCGGGCGACCCGCACTCCGGTGGACACCTCGTGCCGCACCTCGCGCAACGCCTCGCCGAGACCCTCGGCATCGCGGGACGGGCCGTCCTCGAAACGCAGCTGCAACTCGCCGTCGGCAAGGTCGGCGACGGGGGTGGTGCGGCCCATCGACCCGAGGTCGCGGACGAAGCCGCAGTAGGTCCAGTCCCGTGCCCACAGCACGTCGCCGCGACGTTGGAGGGCGATGGCGAGGGTGTAGCCGTGCACCTCGAGCGGGACCACCAGGTGGCCGCCCTCGGCGAGTTGCTCGTGCCACGCCGGGGCGATGTCCCAGACGTTGTGGGTGACCACGATGGCGTCGAAGCCGCCGCGCGGCACATTCCGGGCGGGCGCGCCCAGTGCCCCGTCGCCCTGGAGGGCCAGGACTCTAGGATTCGTCACTTCCCGAGCACTTGGCGCTGGGCGGACGCCGAAATCCGTGCGAAATGAGCAGAGACGGGGGTCGCTGATCATGAGCACTCGGGTACTTACATGACGTCGGTGTCGTGACGGTGAGTACCGGAAGGCCGACTCACCACGGGGGAGACCGTGGGCAGGCACAGCTATCCCGGACCGCCGGACCAGCCGTCCAGGCGGTCGTACACGCATCGACCTCGACGGTCGGATCGCTCTCTGTACAAGCGGCGGCGCGCGCCGATGGACGTCTATCGGCGCTATGGCCCTACGTGCGGCAGGGCCCAGCCACCTGCGGCCTGAGGAGCCGAGAAACCTCGAGTCGTAAGACGGCTTCGCCTATGTTCCACGGGGAACTGCCCTCGCGGCCGCCCAGCGGTGGGAGGACAGCAGAGCATCAGTAGTCGCAGGCGTGCAGGCCACGGGGCTGGCTCGCAAGCTACATTCAGGATCATGACGTACAAGTTCGGACCGAATGAGCAGTGCCTCAGGCGCTGCCGTGCAGTCGTGCCGCTGTTGCTCGCCGAAGCGGACAAGGTTGTCGGTACCGGCGTGTCCGTCGCTGTCCGCGACATGCCGATGATGCCGATGCTGATGGGCTGGTGGCAGTTCACCAACCGCACGGCGAAGGCGGTCGTCCGGCTCTACGACGACGGCTTCAGCGTGGAAGCCGCGCCCCTGATGAGGAACCTGATCGGTCACGCGTACGCCATGAACTGGCTCGTCGATAACGGGTGGCCGGCGCTGAGGGCTATCCGCGCGTACTCCGACGAGCACCGCACCAAGCTCGCCAACAATGTCAATGCGACATGGAACCTGCCCGACCCCGTAACGGTCGAGACAGCGCCACTCGAGTTCGCGGACGAGGCCGACGAAAAGCTGCACAAGCGGCTACTCGGCGAGCTGTCGAACTTCGACAACCTCGCCAAGGCGTACGGGACTCCGGAGATATATCCGGTGTACCGGCACCACTCTGCCTTCTCCCACACGACTGCGTACACGGCGAACCCGTTTGTGGTGGAGAAGGACGACAAGCTGTACTTCGCGACGGAGCCGCAGGACGCGGAGGTGATCGTCGAGCGATTGTGGATCCCGGTCGCACTTCTGCAGGCTGCGAACGCGATCAACCCTTATATTGAGGGCCACCCGATGAAGAAGACCATTGAGAAGGTTATGAACGACCTGGGCCTTCCCGCTGAGATCCTCAACCTGAAGCGGGGTGCTGTCCCGGTTGCTGCGGCGCCTCAGTGACATGCAGCGAGAACCAGTCCGCATCCGCGTTTGACAAGCGACGCGGACACGTCCAAGTGGGTCGTGTCCAGGATTACTGCTACCAGCCCGGCCACTAGGAACGGCCGATGGCTGGCCGCGGCTCTATGCCTCATAGCCGTGTTCGGCGCGGTGGACATGCTCAGGCCCAGGGTGTGCTACGCCGGGGACCATGGGGCGGTTGTAGTCGAGGGGGATGGTGCTGAAGGTGTCGCTAGGGATGGGAGCGGTGTCGTTGTCAGCGATGATCAGTTGTACCCGGTCGCCGTAGGCGTCTGCGAGTGCCTTGAAGCGGTCGTAGATGCGGTTTCCGCGTTCCTGGTCGTCTGGGTTGTTGCCCAGTGCCTTGCGTGGGGAGTCGATGATCAGCAGGGAGGGGACGAGGACATCAGGGTGGGTGAGCCCGAATTCCAGTAGGGCGAGGCTGTAGGCGATGCTCACGCATGTCGTGATGCCGCCGCCGGAAGCCTGCAGGCTCTCGAAGGGGTTGCCGTCGATCACCGGCAGATAGGTCTTCGGGTCGATGACCGCCGTTTGTACCCAAGGCAGGTGCAGCTCGGCGAGCAGGGTGAAGAACTCCTGGCTCAGGTCGTCTACGAGTTGGCCGCGGGCTGCGAGGGCTAGGGTGCGACTCTTGACGTCGGCCTGGACGCGCGTGCGGGTCGCCTTGAGGTCCTTGACCTCTTGGTTGATGGACCGCGCGCGAGCCCAGGCATCACGCAGCTGGGTGACGGCGTCGATGCTCGCTCCGAGCGAGGCTACGCGGGCGCTGGAAGCGGCGATCGCGTCGAACCGGGGCGCGACGATGTCCCGGGTCTGCACATCCAGTTCCCGTCGAAGGGTGGTGGTGAGGAAGTCGGCTTGCTGGACGCGGTCGCGCGCAGCTGCAAGAACCTGCGCATCAGCTTCGCGAACAGCTTGTGCGTCCTGGAGCTGCCTCTCAAGGGCCTCCCGGGTCTGCTGGATGGCTGCAGGGTCGACGGACTCGTCCGGGGGATCGTGTTGCAGGCAGACAATGCAGTGGTGCTCTCGGACCGGCCGTCCTTCTAGCCGTTGCATGCATCGAGGGCAGACGACGAAGTCGAAGGGAGACAGCTTTTCGATCGCGGACGCGGAGCGCTCCAGGCGCAGGAGATCGAGTTCGACCTGAGCGACGACTGATTCACGGGCTTCGAGCAGCTCGCGTGCGGCTTCGACCTCTTGGCTGGCGTCCCTCGCGCCAGCGACGGACCGACGGAGCTCCTGCCGGAGAACAGCATCGGCCGCGCTGCTCTCCTCCAACTCTGAGCGCAGATCGCTGAGGGCACGTTCGGCGAGGGACAGCATCTCGCGTAGCTGAACGAGTTCCGCACGGAGCGCGTCATCACTTCGCGAGTCCGACTCTCGGAGGAAGTTGCTGACGTTGTCGTGCTCAGAGGTTTTCGTCTTCATGTCCGTCAGGAGCTGTGCCGAGCGCTGCTTCAGATCCAGGAGCACGCTGTCCGTCAGCCCGAAGATGATTTCGAATAGGGCTCGGCGCATCCCGTCGAAGTAGGTCTGCTGGTGGCGAACGATCTGAGTGTCGATGTAGATCGCTTCGAGGTAGACGTAGGCGAATAGGGCCTGGAAGGTCACGTTGGCCTTGGCTGCCTTGCCTTCCCGACGCACGGGAATCGACGCACGAGGGAACCTCAAGGCACTCAGCAGCCGGTCGGACAGGGTTGTTTGACCGGCTTCGGCGCGAATGATGAGGCTCTCGCGGAGTTCCAGTGTGACGGGGTCGAGGACGTCCACCCGGTTGCTGCCAGCGTCGCCGATCAGCCTCCGGAGCGCCAGGTGCTCGTCGCCGACGAGGACCTCCGCACACACCGAGTGGACATGATCGCGCACGGCAGGCGTGAGGATGGCGTCACCGCCGACAGCGTGCTTGAGCAGCATGAGAAGGCTGGACTTGCCGCTGCCGCTCGGTCCGCTGATCACGGTGGCCGGCTGGTCGAACCGGTACGTCTGCTCCGCGTCGGCGGTGGTGAGAGTCAGGGCGAGGAACTTCAGGTTGACCGCCATCAGATTTCCGTCCGCCAGGGCCTGTCCACCGCGTCGGGCAGGCGCTCATAGATGAGGTTCTTCAGGGCTGACCCCGACTTGTCGAAGTGCTTCTTCAAAAGCGCCGTGCGTTGCGAGACGAGCACCCAGTCAGGCGTATCGGACAGAGCCGCCACGGCCTCAGCGCCTCTGGCGGTGACGCGGAACTCAGTCCGGTCGCCACCCGCGTACGTGATGAGGTCACGAGCCGCCAGCGAGCCAAGGATGCTGTAGTAGCGCTGATCCCACGGCCCGTACTTGTAGCGGGTCATGCGACTCTCGACGGCCCGTCGCTCGGCGGCTGTGGGCTCGGTGCCGCGGGGCCAGCTGGAGCCGTTTTCGTCGAGCAGTCGCTCCAGCATTGCCGGATAGCGAAGTAGGAAGTCAAGTTTGGCCAGTTTGGTGAGTCCCGCAAGGCCCGTGTGTGCCGTGGTGAAGCGTCCGATCAGCAGCAGGACTCTCGCCTCGTGGTAGTGAGCCTCACGGCGTTCCTCGCTACGAGCCTGCACCTTGATGCGCGTCTCGGAAGTCAAACGCTCGGAGGCGTTGCTCACGATGCCTCCTCGTCGGAGATCGTGAAGACGTCGGAGAAGTAGTAGCTGCAGTCGTCGCACAGCTGATACGCCAGGCCACGAAGGTGCTTGCCGTTGATCTTGAACGGTAGGGTCGCCGACATCGCTTCAGGCATCAGCCGCTGCCTCAACAGCCGGTTCATCCGAGCCCCGTACGACTTGCCCTCCGCCGTCTCGCTCTGCGCGTCCGCACGGCAGTCGAAGGCGGTGTCCAGGACCTCCAAGCGCATATTGGCGAGGTCGGAACTGTCTCCTGGCAATCCCGACTGGTGCTGTTTCCAGGCGACGTACCAGGCCGAGCGCAAACTCTCCGCGTGCACGACCTCGTCATCGGGGACCTGCCCCTGCACCAGCTTCTTGCGGAGATTCACTCCTCCGGGAGCGACCATGGGGAGTCGACCAGGAGCGAAGGTCGGAACGGTGAGTTCGCGGTAGACGAACTGCTCGCGCACAGTGCGGGCGTACATCGTCCGGCGGGCGATGCGCTGCTGCATCTGCACGTTCTGGAGGACCCTGCTCGGCGTCGCGATGTACTCGGCCAACTGGCCACGCTCGCCCTCGCCGCGGTTGGCCTGCTCGATGCGCTCGACGATCTGGCGGTAGGTGGCTTCGTCGTCCACGTGGTCCAGCTCCAGAGCCAGGACGGCCGGCCGGAGGAGCTGCTGCAGGTTGTGATCGGTGATGAACCTGGACGAAGGCACGCTCTTGTAGTCGATGTGCAGCACGGCCAGGAACTGTCTGATCGTGGCGACGAAGCCGTCAGGTATGGCGATGTCAGCCATCGCCTTGGTCTCCGGCACTTCGGGGATGTGCGGGTACGGCTGCTTCCAACGAATCTTCAGGAAGTACCGAGCTATGGTCGTTGCCATCGCGTCGACGTCCGCAGTGACCTCTGGGTCTGGGCCGCACATTCTCGCGAGCACAGCGGCATTGCCCTTGCCGGTGTTCAGCGCGCCGTTCGTGGTGAGGCGCAACCGAACGTTGTCTGCGCAACCACACGCGCGCCAGCTGTTGAACAGGTGTGCCAGGCCCCCGTCCTTGCACAGATCGCCGACATTCCACAGGGTCCGGTGGTACTGGCGGTGCTTCACCGACACCAGCTCGACGGTGCCGTCCTTGAAAGCGATGGCGAAGTCCTCGTGCCACTCGCAGACGACGTACTCGATCTCGTCCCGTGTAAGCATGGCCACGCACGCCTGGGCCGCCACTTCGGCTTGGTACCGATACAGCCGTGAGGTGTCGGTTCCGCCGTCCTCTCCTGGCGCCCGCTGAAAGATCGGGTGCACGAAGTCGTCGGCGTCATCCACCGCGTCCGCTGTCACGTCGACCACAGTCACCCCCAAGCCGTACGCGCACCGCGAGCCCTGAAGGGGGTCGGTGAGCCGAAGATCCTTAGGCATATCACAGTCCGGATGCGTGACGTAACCGAGTGATCGCATAAATCTGGAACGATCAGACAACCCGGTGGTCGGCGAGGTCGCAGCGCGGTGTTCGCCTGCTTCAGCGTGGCACCCGGCCTTGTGCTCACGGTGGATCGGGAAGGCCTGGTTCGGCGGCAGCTGCGATGCGCAGGAGATGTTGTGCTTCTCGGAGGAAGTCGCGCCCGCGGGGTGTGGGGGCGAGGGGGCAGGTGTCGCGGTCGATGATGCGGAAGCCGGCCCTATGCTCGATCGCGCGGATGCGGTGGGCGAGGGCGGTGTGCCTGCTTCCGTAGAAGCCGTCGGCCGCCGCGGGAATGCTGTCGTAGCCTGCCACCTGGACGATGGTACGCAGCCGGTCCAGGGCTTCGCGGCCGGCGATGACAGCTTGCATCGCCGGTGAGAGCTTTGGGGGCAGGTCGAGGTGGCCGAGGCCGTTGTAGCCGCCCGGAGGGTGGACGGTGATGCCGCACCGGCGGGCCTTCTGCGACAGGCCCCAGGTGCTCATGCCGCATTCGCGAGCCAGTTCCCTTAGAGGTCCTAACAAAGGCGTTGGACGTGGCGGTGAGTGATCAGGCAGGCGGCGAGGCCGAGGAAGGCCTCGTGCATGTCGTCGCGCCGTTCCCAG
>NZ_JBEPAA010000043.1:0-71323 GCF_040298365.1 Kitasatospora sp. NPDC001603 | reverse complement strand
ATACCTCACGCCCCTCGAGATCCGCCAGCGGCACCTGCAAGGTCACACCCTCGCGGCGTAGACGGAGAGTGTCCAGCCGCAGGGTGGAGCTTCAGCGGAGCGGGAAGGATGGCTCGGGGAGATCGAAATACTCGAGACCAGTCTCGCTGCGGCCAAAGAGAAGATCGCCCAAAATCGACGCGGAGAAGGCCCGCACGTCGACCGTCGTTCACCTCGGCCTGCCCACCTTCAGCCAAATCGCCTGCTGCAGCACCGACGCCGGAGAGCCCCAGTCATGATCCAGTCTGAGCCTGCGACCGGGACGTCGAGGCCCGCTCGCCTATCAGTGGGGCATGTCGTCTGAAAACCCCTTGCTCCCCGGTCCGCCTGCTTGGTGGGATGCAGAGGTTTCGGCGGCGTGAGGGGACAGGCTTGGCGGTGTTCGGGTGTGCGGGCTGCGGTGTGGCGCTGACGGTGGCAGTGTCGGAGGTGGCGTTGCCGATCCACCTGGCCGACACCCACTGGGAGAAGCTGCACCCGCCACTGCTGGAAGCCGGGACCTACGCCGTCGACCCAGCACCCTACGGGCCGCCGTGGCGGCAGTGGGATGAGGTCGGGGCGCGTGAGGCGGCGGAGCGGGGGCGCTTCGCGCCGTTCGGCGCACTGTCTGACGGGCCGTCGGACACCGTCCTCCTCGCGCCCGGCGACATGCGTGGCACCGGGCTGATCCTCGAGCGGGCCGGGGGCTACTGCATGGGGATCGACGGGAGGGACGGACCGAACCTTGCCTGCCTGGGCTGCGATCTGCCGGTCGGCACGAGGATGGACGATTGCGGATGCTGGCAGGTAGTCCGGCTCGTCCCGCAAGCGGTGGTGCGACTGCCCGGCCCGCCGGAGCGGCCGGTCATGGATTGGGCGGAACTGCTGGCCACCGGGGCGCTGTGGCATCGGCTGAGCGAGTACCGGGACATCCCGGCAGGAGTGGCTCTCGCCCAGGTGGTGGTGGCTGCCGGGGGCGTGCCGGTCGAGGCGGCGCCCGGACCGGTCGCTGAGCTCCTCGGCCGGGCACTCGGTGCGCTTCTGCCCGCAGGGGAAGGTGCGAAGAGGCTCGACCTGGCAGGGCCGGGGTTCGGCGAGCCGACCAGCGACCTGGTGCTGGTGCCGGTTCATCCGCAGACCGGAGACGTGTGGCAGCCGCGTGCCGGGGCGGTGCCGGTACCTACGGATGCCGCGCTCTGGGCCGAGCTCGCCTTCCCGCCGCACCGGACCCGGCTGCCGGCGGTCGGCGGGCTGCCGACCGGCGTGGAGCGGGACGACCCGCTGCCGCCGCACCCGTGGTATCCGTTCCAGCCGTCCAGGGAGGCGTTCCGGTACACGCTCGCGCGGATGCCCGCCGTCAGGGAACCGTGGCTGCAGGCGATCTACGACCGAGGGTGCTGACCCGTCAGGGGCAGTGCGGACCAGACGTTGGGTTCGACGTAGACGGCGTAGTCATCGACCAAGTCGCAGCTGGGACCAGGACGCCCCCTGATCACACATGGCTGACCGACGTCACACATTCAACCTCAGCAGCAAGCGCGCTGTTGGGCCCGGGTCACCAGATCGGCCGCCCGGGTGCGGAGCTGGAGGACCTCGGGGGGTGCGACCGTTACGCCGGATTCGTTGGGGTAGCTCAGGCCGGACGGGGAGCGATCGGCCGGGCGCGGTCGAGGAGTTCGCGGACGTGGGGGTTGCGCTGGTGCGGGCGGGTCGCTGAGAGCATCGTGCGGAAGCGGTCGTCGGCCCGGCCGGACTGGACATGGGGGAAGTCGTCCAGCGCGAGGTTCCACCCCTGCACGGCTTCCTCCAGGCGGCCGGCTTCGAGCTGCCATTCCGCGAGCATCGCACGGTGGCGCACACGGGCACGCCGGTACACCGCGGGGCGGACCTTCTCGGAGTGCTGGAGGGCGCGGATCGCGCCTTCGCGGTCGCCCAGTTCGTAGTTGACCTGGGCGACGTGGTACGAGAGCGAGGCTGGGTCGTAGGAGCCGTGGGCCTTGGCCTTGGACTCGGCTTGTTCCATGGAGACTTCGGCCGCGCGGAGCATGGCCAGGGCGCCGGCGCGGTCGCCGGTCTGGGCGAGGGCGTGGGCCTGCTGGCCGGCGAGGAACGCGCGCATCCTCGGTCCAGCCTCGGGTGAGGCGGCAGCGGCGGCGTTGGCGTACCGCAACGCGGGGGCGCCGTGGCCGAGTTCGACGGCCTGGACGCTCATGCCCCGCAGGGTCGTGCAGTAGGTCAGGTGGTCGCCGGCCGCCAGAGCGAGCTCCAGGGCCTTGGTGTAGTAGCTCTGGCCGAGCAGGTCCAGGCGCTCGTCCACGGCCATGTAGCCGGTTAGGTAGAGGTGGTCGGCGGCGGCCGACAGCATCGCCTTGCGGACCTCGTCGGAGGCGGTGGCCCTGAGGAACGGGGCGATGTTGTTGACCATGAACGCGGCGGCCATCGGGCGGGCGGTCCGGCCGCCGAACTGGTCGTCCAGCTCGCTGATCTTCTCGGTCATGGCGATCACGGACTCGACCTCGGCCATGCCGATCCGCGTGTGCGGGTCGGTCTTGAGCCGTTCGAACCGCCCGAGGTGGTCGGGCCAGCCGGGGATGGTGAGGGCGACCGAGTACAGGCCCGCCCCGAGTACGCCCCTGCGCGATGGGTCCATGTCCACAACCCCCAAATCGATCAGTCCCGCCACCGTATCCGTGGACTGGGGTTGAACGTCAGGCTCATCGGCGAAGCCCGCCTCGAACGCGGTGACCGGCCGCCCCAGGCGGCGGGTCAGTGCCTCCAGGGCCACCGTCCGGTACTTCGCCATGGGGCGGGTGCCCGAGAGCCAGTGCGAGACGGCTGACTCGTCGTACCGCAGCTTGTACCCGGCCTCGGTGCCGGCCCGGTTGACCGCCCGCGCGAACTCGCCGTTGCTCGCCCACCGGCACTCGGCGACCAGGGCCGCGAGCTTGCCGTTCGGTGTCCGTTCGCGTGCCACCATCGCCGCCCCCGGGCCAGGTTTCAAGGGTTTCAAGCATCCGGGGTGTCTCTACCGTGTTCACGCCCAGCGCACACCTGTTGACTTGATGTCAGGCCGAGCGAGAGCCCCGGAAGCGGCGGACCGCCTCGGCTTCACGATCGGCGGCACCGCCCACCCGCTCGTCCATTCCCGGGTGGCCGGTGCCGCTCTCCAGGCCAGCGCCGAAGGGTTCCTCACCGTGGTCGTGCACTCCCATGTCTTCTTCCTGACCCGAGACCCGGTCTCCGTGCCCGTCGCCCGTCGCAGGGTGAGGGCCCGCATCGTCAGCTGGGGCGTCCGGCTCGACGAGGACTCCCGGCTCGCGCTGGACACGGTCACCTCCGAGCTGGTGACCAACGCCGTCCGGCACACCCAGCGGCCGATGCTCACCGTCGCCGTCTACGTGAGTGTCTCGCTGCGGCGGGTCCTGGTCGAGGTCTACGACGGCTCGATCGCGCTGCCCCGGCGCGAGCGGGTCGGCGCGGACGGGGAGAGCGGCCGGGGGCTGGAGCTGGTCGAGCACCTGGCCCTGGCTCACGGGGCCGAGCGGACCGAGCGGGGCACGCGGGTCTGGGCGGAGCTGGCCCTTCCCGAGCAGCCGGTGACCCGGCGCCAGCTCATGGCCACCCCGCGCCGCGCGGTGCGGGCCGCCCTGCGCGTGCTACCACGCCCCGGGTGGGCCCCGATACGGCCGCCGTTCGTGCCCGGCAGTACCCGTCCCCGCACCGCCGCCTGAACCGCCACCACGCCGAAGGGGCGAGACCTGATAACCGATGTGACCAGCGCCGATGGGATCTCGGCCGCCGCGGGCTGCGGACCGGCATCGAGTGGTCCACCACCGGGGCCGCCCGCGCCCGGGCTGCCCAGCTCGTCGCCGAGCACCGTGCCCGCAGCCAGGAGATCGTCCGCAACCCACACCTGGCCGCCGACTGGGCCCGGGCCGCCGTCCGCGCCCCGCACCTGCTGGCCGCCGTCCAGGACGCCATCGGGCCGGACGTTGCCGTGGAGAACACCTTCCTCGTGGTGAAGTGGCCCAACCGCGCCTTCGAGATCCCCTGGCACCAGGACGGCATCGACGCCCGGGTCGAACTCGACCCCGACCGGTCCGTCTCTGCCTGGCTGGCCCTCAGCGACGCCACCCTCGACTGAGCACACGGGCCCGGTGGCCGAGCCGGGTCAGGATCCGGTCGACGTCGCTCGGGTCGAGCCGCTTCCCAGCGGAGTCGAGCAGCAGCGGCCCCTCGGTGCGGCCGGCGGTCTGGGTGTCCAGCAGCTCGGCGGTGAAGGTGGACAGCGGCAGGATCCGCTCCTTGTTCTCCTTACGGGTGACGTCGAGGAAGGAGCGGCGGCCGCGTTCGATCCGAGCGGACACGTCGGCGGCGCACATCTCCGAGACCCGACCGGCCAGGGTGTGGAGGAGGGCGACGACGGTCAGGTCGAGGCCCGTCTCGGCAGCCGCGTACAGCGCCTGGATCTCCGCCTCCTCCAGCACCGGCGTGCTGGAGGAGGAGTTGCCCTTGTCGATCCGCGGCAGGTCGTCGCGCAGCACCGGGTTGCGCACCCCCTCGCGGCGCTCGGCGACGTAGACGTGCATGGAGGACAGCGAGCGCAGGTACCGGGCAATCGTGGTCGGACGCAGTCCCTGGGCCTCCGCGCAGATCCGCCAGGCGGTGATGTCCTCGGCGGTGAAGCAGCCGACGAAGAGCCGCTCGTGGCCGAGCTCGGCCGCGTAGCCGGCCCAGACCCGGCGGACGTCGTCCACGTAGTTCCGCTTGGTCTCCACCGAGGCGCGACGGGTCGAGGAGATACACTGGAGCACCAGCAGGAAGGTGTCCGGGGTGACCGCCCGGGCGAGGAGCTCGGCCCGGGGGGTGTAGAAGCGTTCCTGGCCGGTCTGGCCGGTCTGCACCCGCCCGAGGTCGGCCATCAGCTTCTTGAAGACCGCGTCCTGCAGCGCGGAGGAGGGCAGCGCCGGTGCGGGCCCGTGGCCGGACCGGTCTACCTGGTGGGTGGTCATCGCTCACCCCCGGCGGTGCGGGCGCTGGCCCGCAGGGTGTAGACGGCGCGGGCGGGGTTGCCGCGGAATAGCAGCCCGGCGCGTTGCAGCCGCCGCAGGATCTCGCGGGCCCGCTTGTCCGTGACCTGGTGGCCGGCGGCGCCCAGGGCTGCGACCGCGCGGCGGGTGTCCCAGTCGCCGCTCTCGGCGAGGGCCGCGCGGAGCAGGGCCTCTTCCTGCGGGCTGAGCTCGGCGGGGTCCTCCTGCGGCTGCGGCGGCTGGTCCTTGCCGTACCGCTCCCAGGCGGCCTGCTTGGACAGGCCGAGGGCCTCGCCGATCTGCGCCCAGGAGTAGTCGAGGTACGAGGCGCGCTGCGCGGCGGTGCGGGTCTGGTCGGGGAAGCCTCCGCCGGCGAGCCGGACGGCGGCGAGCGCGGCCATCGGCTTGTCGTCCTCAATCAGCGCCTCCAGCTGTTCGGCGACGGTGTGCACGGCGTCGGCGAGGGCCGCCGGCGGGACGGTGGTGGCGAGCGCGGCGGCGTGGCCGGTGCGCCACTCGGCCTCGGCCGCCCGCTCGGCGGGGGGAACGCTGGCGAAGGCGGCCTTCTCGGCGGCGGGAACGCCGTCGGAGGCGGCCCGTCGGCGGGCCGCGCGCGGGATCTTCGGCTCGGCGCCGGTCCAGCCGCACGAGCAGGTGGCGACCAGCAGCCCGGGATAGGAGTCGTAGGGATCGTGCTGGTCGTCCAGGTCGAGGACGGGCTGGGGCTGGAAGCGGTGTCCGTCGAGGTCGAGCTGAGGCATCGTCACAAATCGTCAGGATTCCATTACGCCCCGCAGGTCGTCAAGCGAGCATGACGCCGAGCGAGATCCGTCAAGTCTCCATGACGGCTCGCCCCGCCTGTCCTCGGTTCGAGGACAGGGGACTCAGGTCCCTTGGGTAGCGGATAACAAGACGTTATCCGCTACCTGTCAAACTTGAGGGCGACCTGCTGAGTTGTGGGTCATGTCGACAGGTGTGGAATTGATCTAGCTAGTGGCCCACGGTGTATCATTCTCGTGCTTCACGGCCCCACCTATGGGTCATCCCACAAGGCGTGGCTATGGGGCGGGATCCCCGTAAGGGGGAAGGAGAGAAGATCATGGGCAGCGTCGACGAGGAGCCCACGCGGACCAAGATTGGTCCGCGAGGACGACTGACGATTCCGGTTGCTCTGCAGCGCGCCGCCGGCGTGGCGGAAGGCGAGGAGGTCGTGATCCGGGTGGTCGGTCCAGGTGTCTTCGCGATCGAGTCCGTCCAGTCGATTGAGGACGGGCTGCTTGCAGAGTTCGCCAGCATTCAGCGTCCAACGGACGCTGTGGCTGCGATTCGCGCCGATCGGGAGGACGACGACCGTGCTTGAGCTCTTCAACTCCACCTCAACGCCGCTCGGAGAGCGATGGCGGGCTGTTGTCCACAGCCTGCCGCCTCCAACCGGCGACGATCCCAGAAAGAGAGACCCCCTTGTCTGAACACAACGCGCAGGCCGCCGTCCTGGACGCCAGCGTCGTGAACGCCTTCCTCTTCGGCGAGAGCGGCGCTGAAACCGCCAGGACCCTGGTCAGGGGTGGCGTGATCGGCGCTGACAATCTCACCGAGGTCGTCCGCTGTGCCCTGCGTGAGGGCTACCCGGGTACTCCGGAGCACTTGATCGGGCGTCTGCGGCTCCTCGGCCTCACGGTGGTCACCACCATCACGCTGGACCAGGTGGCCAGGGCCGCCGAGCTCGTCCACATCTCCCACCAGGAGAAGGACCAGCACGAGAAGAAGCGGACTCTCGCCCGCGGTGACGGTCAGGCCCTCGCCCTTGCCGAGCACCTCGGCCTCCCGGCCATCACGGGAGACCGGCTCTGGGTCGAGTACGCGCACCTGGTCAACGTGCCGGTGAAGCTCTTCCGCTGACCTCCTCAGGATGCAGTGGGCCCCTGACCAGCTGGTCAGGGGCCCACTGCATTGGCACTCGCTCCCCAGGGGGCGAACGCCGGAATGGGCCCGACGGGCATCGCGTGCGGTGTGCGGAACGCCCTCCGTTGGCGCGGCCGGACCGGCATGATCAGGGGATGGATGATGACCTCCGCGCGGAACTTCGAGCTGCTGCTTCACCGCGGGCATGCGTTATGGACGAGCACATGTTCCGGCCGCGCGCGGACCGGCCCGAGACGTCTTTCCGGCTGCAGCTGTTCACCGCCCACGGCCACCGGCCTGTCGCGGTAGCAACGGCTACCCTCTACGAAGGCGCAAGCCTGACCAACGCCTGCGAGGACTACGTGGAGGCCGTGTGGGAGCGGCTGTGCCCGGACGAGGCGCTGCCCCCGCTGTGGGTGCAGCGGCAGCTGTACGACGACGAGACGAGGTGGGGGACGGCGGAGTTCGAGCTGGTCACGTTCGAGCGGGCCGAGCCGTATCGTGTCGGCGCCCCGCGGTGGCGCACGATCACCCCTAGCCAGCTGGCCGAGCTGGTGGGCACGCCGGTGGCCGAGGACCGGGGCGAGGGCTACGTCCCCCGTGAACTCCCGCCAGTGCCCGAACTCCGGTTCAGGGTGATGAACGTGGCCGACCTGGGCATTCCGCACCCGTTCCGCGTGCAGTGCATGACCACCGGCACGCCCCGGCCGGGGCGCGGCGGTCGCAGCTGCTGCTGGTACCACCGCGGCGACTGGCAGGCCGCCAACGAGCTGGCCTTCACAATCCTCGCGGAGGCGACCACAGCAGGTGTCACGGTGAAGGGCATGGCCAAGTTCGCCCACCAGCGGGCCGTTGCGGCTGGCGTGGACGACTGGCAGCGCTCCGCGGTGGACTCGCTGCTTCGGATGGGAGTGGCGATCGTCCCGGACGGCAGCGGCGGCTTCATCAACGGCCAGCACCGAACGCGCGCGATGCTGGACGCCGGCGTGCTCCGGACCATCGTGCTGCTGGAAGAGGAGGAGAAGTGACAGCGGCAATGGACCAAGAACTCGCGGAACAGGCCGTCCGCCGCTACTTCGCCGAGCAGGCCCGAGTCCCGCGGGGCCGAACCGGCGACATCAGCGACTTCGATCTGGAGCACCTGACCGAACGCCGAGCAGCCTGGGAAGCAGGGGAGAGGCTGACCGGCGCCGAAGCACTGCTGGCCTACAGTGCCTCCCGGCTGCTCTCCGACGAACCGGAGGTCGAGGAAGGGCTGATGCGCGCAGTTCTGCTCGGCAAGGGCCAGCGGGCCCGGCGGCGCGTCATCGAGAGGCGGTCCATCGCGGCCTGAGCGCCCAGAGCTACGCCCTGCCGCTCCTGTGAGTCAATGTGACTGTGCTGCGTAGGTGGCCAAGCTTCGCACGCTACTTGGCCAGCGCAGACGCCCCCTGCCCGGCCCCAGGCGTTACATCCGGATGCGCGGGACGCAGCGCACCGTACAGTGAATGTCATGTGGTTGTACGCTCGCGGGATGCCGAGGAGTTTCAACTACAGCAAGCCGTTCTTCAGTTCTGAAGACGAGGAGCCGCCCGTTTGCCCGCACTGCAAGCAGCCTATTGGGGTAGGCGACGAGGTCCACTGGTATCAGGACACGCTCTGGCACACCAAACCCTGCCCGAGCTGATTGGGGCAGCCGAATGTCGCCGTTGGCTACGCCCACTCCGCCATCGGCGCCCGCTGGGCGTGCCCGGAGCAGAAGCCGGGCGCAAAGTCGCAGCCAACGCTCGATCGTGGTGATCAATCGGTTCACAGTCTGTGAATCCGCGAGAATCGGGGTCGTGACCCCCCGACGCCGCATCAGCCCCGCCGCCCGCGCGCAGGCCACCGCTCCGCTCAGGAAGCCCCCGACCCGTCTCGCCCTCCAACGCCCCGGCGACCTGGTCGACGAAATCCGCCGCCTGCACGAGCGGCACGGCGGCGCCGACTCGATGCCGGACGCGGCCGAGCTGTATGGGGTGCTGCTCTGGGCCGAGCGCAACACCGCCCGTCTCGCGCCGGCGCCGGAGGCGGAGCGGCGGTAGCCTGCACGCCCGGCGCGTGACGGCGTCGAACACCTCGAAGCACGCCGGGCCCCATCCCAGGACGGCCGGATCTGGCTGATGCCGCACAATCCCGCATACGAGCCGATCAACGGCGACAACGCCACCATCCTCGGCAAGGTCGTGGCGGTCCTGCGCCGCCTGTGACCCAGCCGCGCGGCCTCCACCCGGCAGGGCAGTCCATCGCGATCAGCGGGATCGTCGCACCACCTGGAAGACGGACCACCAACACCTCTGTCCCACAGCGTACTTGGCACCGCCCCGGCAGGAGAACATGGGACGCTCGGACCACCTCGGCCCGGCGGCCGCCACCAAGAGTTCGTCGGCCTCGTGCGCTCTCGCCAGCACGAGGAACTCGCCAAGGACGGCCTGCACCAATCCACCCGGCGCGCCCTGCAGCGCAGGCTGGCCCGGGTCGCCGAGATTGCCGACCAGGCCGACGGTACGGCCCCGGCCTCCCTGCTGGGCGGCGAGGGCGCCGCCGAGCTGGTCACCCCCGCGCAGCGCTGGCGCGACAACCCGGCCTACCCCGGGGTCGGGGTCCGCCGGTCCACGGAGCAGGCCGCCGTGAGCAGCGCGTCCGCCTTGCAGCTCCCGGCCTCGGTGGTGCACGCCTACGAGCGAGGTGTCACCGCCGATCGGCTCGCCGAGGTCGGCGGCTACCCCGGCCTGCACAAGGAGGCCCGCGAGGAGCTGGCCGAGCTGCGTCCGTGCCGCCGGGAGCTCCCGGGCGCCGGCCTGCCGCTCACCATCACCGCCGACGACGCCGGCTTCCTCACCGTCCACGCCGAGACGACCTGCACCGACCGGCGCTGCCGGACCGAGGCCACCGCCGTCGCCCGCTACGAGGAGCTGCTCGCGGTGTTCGGGTGGCTACCCCGGATCGGGAGAAGCTCCGTAAGCAGCGCGCAGACGCTGGAGGTCGACGCGCTGCCGCAGATCCGTGGGCAGTAGATTCTGGCTCGCCCCGTAGTTGCGAGCACGGTGGCCTTGCAGACCGCCTTGCCGTCACCTCGTGGTGGGCTGGACGGAGTCGGGGGTGTACTCGACGCCGTCGCCGCGGATGGTCATGGTGAGAGTGAGCGTCTGGTCGGGTCCTGGTGCGAGGGTGACGTAGACCCTGATTCCCTCGGGGGATTCCGCGCTGAACTTGTAGTCCGGGCCCTTCTCCCGTTCGGTGGGAGTCGAGAGCCAGCTGTCCTTCTTGTAGCTGTGCGCCTGCCAGTTGGCGGCAATGCCGTCCGCCAGTTCCCGGCGCCGGGAGGCGGCTATCGTGGCGCGGGCGGTGAGCTGCCGGTCGACGAGGGACAGCCTGCTCAGCTCGTCACTGGGACGTGGCGGATTCCGTTGCACGGTGTAGCCGGTATCGCTCAGCGCAAGATCCGTGCCGAACTCACCGACCGTGTCCTGAAGGGCCTGTTCGCTGCGTTGCCGGAACTCCGCCGCGGTGAAGCGGACGTGCTCGGGGCCGAACTTGGGTGTGTACGGGTCGTCGAGCCCGATGTACCACCACACGCCCATGTTGAGCAGGAGCAGGACAGCGACCGTGGCGGCGAGGCCCACCACCGCCCCCAGACAGCCCTTCGCCAACCCCTTGTCGAACACTCCAGGCCCTCCCCGGTCCCGCTTCGTACCGCCACCATAGGTGGGCCGCCCGGACCGGCGCCTGAGTACCCGTACTCAGGCGGGTGGCTGTCGGTGGTCTTCCGTGGTGCCACTGGACGGGACCGGCAGCCGCCTGGCGCCTTCATCGGCCCAGGCGCTTGCGGCTGTCCGTCCACCTCAACCTCGCCTGCAGGGCAGGCCCAGGGCCTCGGCGGTGACCGGCTCCCAGGCGTGCGTGTCGAGGTTGTGGAGGCGGGGCAGCGGTTGCGGCCCATTCCGGGTGAGTCTGGCGGCTCGGGCCGGGGGCGCCGCCCCCCGGGTGGGCGGGTCGGCGGTTCGCGGTACCACCGCCGCTATGCGGGGGCCGATGCCGCGGAGGGAGTACCGAGGTTGGTCGGAAGCTCCCGGTGGCCGTTGGAGATCAGGGACTGCAGGGGGCGTAGCGGTGGTTCGGGGGCGAGGGTGGCGGAGGGGAATCGGTCGAAGAAGAGGCGGAGGGCTGTCTCGGCTTCCATGCGGGCGAGCGGCGCGCCGAGGCAGTGGTGGACGCCGTGTCCGAAGGCGAGGTGTTCCTTGACGGCGCGCAGGGCGTCGAAGGTGTGTGCGCTCTCTGCGTGCAGGTCCGGGTGGCGGCCGGCGGCGGCGAGGGAGGCGAGGATTGCGTCGCCCCGCGGGATGGTGATGCCGCCGGGCAGTGCGATGTCGTCGATGGCGTAGCGCAGGGGGACGTGGGCGACGGGGGCGTTGTGGCGCAGGCTCTCTTCGACGATGTCGTTCCAGGTGGCGCGGCCGGCCCGGATATGGCCGAGCTGGCCCGGGTCGGTGAGGAGGGCGGTGAGGGTGTTGTCGATGAGGTTGACGGTGGTCTCGTAGCCGGCGGATATGACGAGTAGGAGGGTGTCGCGCAGCTCCTGCTCGGTCAGGGCGTCGCCGTCGCCGTCGGTGTCGCGGGCGTCGATGAGCAGGGACGTCAGGTCGTCGGCCGGGGTGGTCCGTTTGGCGGCGATGAGCTCGTCGAGGACCGCGTACAGGGCGGTGGTGTTGGCGTGGGCCTGTTCGGCGGTGAGGGTGGTGTCGAAGACGGCGTCGACCAGGCGGCGGAAGTCGCGGTCGCCGGTCGTCTCGGCGGACAGTCCGAGGAGGTGGCTGATCACCTGGATGGGGAGCGGGTAGGCGAGGCGTTCGCGCAGGTCGGCCGGCTCGCCGGCGGGTGTGGTGGCGAGGTCGTCGAGGAGGGCGGAGGTCAGCTCCTTGATGCGCGGTCGGAGGGCGTGGATGTGGCGGGCGGTGAACGCTTTGCTGATCAGGCGGCGCAGGCGCCGGTGGTCGGCGCCGTAGGCGGTGAACATGTTCTCGACCGCCACCCACAGCGTGAGCGGCCACGTCGCGGTCACCGCGGGGAACCCGGGCCAGTGTCGGCGGGCGTCCTTGGAGACGCGGGAATCCATGAGCAGCGCCTTGAGGACCGCGGGGCCGGCGACGGCCCAGGCCTGGACACCGAGGATGTCGACGCGGGTCGCCGCCGCGCTGTGGAGGACAGCACTCTCGGCGTCGCGGCTGGAACCCGTGGGGTCAAGGACGAGGCGGGACATTACATGCACTCCTTCGAAGGCAGCGGGTGGGGAAGCGCCCGGGGGACCGGACGGGCCCGGGCGGAGCGGTCGACCTCCCGATGAGCTCCGGCAAACATCCCGAGAGGCGTGTCGTACCCGCACGCTAGGCAAAGAGCACGCCGTTCCTCCACGCTGTGGCCGCTCGGCTGGGCGACGAGCCCGCCAGGCGGGAAGCCGGCGCACCACATCCCGGATGGCGGGAGACCGAGGCCCTCAAGGGGCAGTCCTGGTCCGACGACGAGTAGCGTCCCTGGCCAATCCGAAACGAGGTGCTCAGCCGCGGGGGAGGGGGATGATGCTCCTGGCGCCGTTCCCTCCCGTGCCCGGGGACCAGCACGGGAGGGGGACGGCTGAACGTACTTCTCTCCGGGCGGAGGCGCTGGAGCTGGTCGTCCTTGCCCGCGAGGGCGGACAGTAGCACTCGGTGGCGCCTCGTGAGGAATTCAACTCGGCGTGCGTGGGGCGAGTTTGCCGGTGAGCGGCTTCGGGTTCTGGCTCAACTTCCGTGACCCGGTAACACTGGGTTACTCGGTTAGAGATCGAAGAGTCGGTCTTCCTGAGGCTCAGGCTCAGGCGCGAGGACGGAACGGATGCGGCTGATGGCCTGCCGCCACTTCGGGCCGTCCACACTCTCGTCCCAGAGGTCGGCGAGCTCGGACTCCGCGGCAACCACACGGTCGAGCGCCTCGACGGCGAGCGACCGAAGATCAATGGCGAAGATCGGAAGGGCGTCGTCGGGGCCGAAGCTTGTGCTGACTGGTTCACCGCGTGGGCACTGTGCGGCGATGAGGGCGGCGGCGGCAACGGCCTCAGCTCCCTCAGGACCTTCAAGGTAGTCCCGGGTCTGTATGGTGCGGATCAGCGTCGTCCGGATCAGGGGCTCGCGCTCGTCCTCGGCGGCTTCGTCCAGCGCGTCGGCGAAGTCCGCGGCCATGTCGTTCTCGAACGGACCGATGTCCCAGGTTCCCATGATGATCTCCTCGCGCCGCTGTGCGGCGATCATCGCAGCGGCCGCCGACAAGGCCGTCATGAGGCCAGCAGGGCCCGTTTACCGCAGGAGCGCGAAGCCCGCCTCAACGCCCACTTCGGCATCGGCGCGATCGCCGGCCCCGCCCTGATCGGCCTGCTCGGCGCCGACCGCTACCCCGCCGTCTTCACGGGCTGCGCCGTCCTGGCCGCCGCACTGCTGATCCCGCTCACGGGAGTGCGCGACCGGACCACCGGGACGGACGACGACCCGGCCGAGGAGACGGCCGACCGGCCCACGGGCCGACGCGGGCGCCGGACCGCCGCCCTGCTCACCGCGTTCGTGGTCCTCTACGTCCTGCACGTCGCGGTGGAGGCCGGCGTCGGCGGCTGGGAGCCCACTCACCTGGAGACCGTCGGCTACAGTGCCACACTCGCCGCCTCCGCGACCTCCGTCTACTGGCTGATGCTCACCCTGGGCCGCTTCCTGGTCGCACCACTGACCCTGCGCTGGCCGGAGCCGGCCATCATCGCCGTCAGCTGCGTCGGCATGGCGCTCTGCCTGCTGGCGGCCGTGGTGCCGGGCCTTGCCCCGTACGCGTACGCGGGCGTGGGCCTGTTCATCGCGCCGATCTTCCCCACCGGGCTGCCGTGGCTGCGGCGCGCCGTACCGGCCGCGCGGCGGGCCGGCGCGCTGGTGATCGCCGCGTCCATGGTCGGCGGGGTGGCGGCCGGACCGGCGCTGGGCAGGACCATCGAGCTCTTCGAGGTCCGGATGGTGCCGGGCGTTCTGTTCTTCCTGGCCGCGATCTGCCTGGCCGCCACCTGGTGGCTCGCGCACGCCAGTCGGCCCGGCCGGGCTGCCCGGAAGGAGCCGGGACGCGCGTCCTCTGCTGCGGCCCGCAGTTGACGCCCCGCACCCCAGGCGCTGGCGCCGTTCCCCAGCCGACTCGATCGCGGCGCGGCATGCCGAGCACCACGAAGCTTCCCGCGCCACATTCCTGGTGGGCGGCGTCCCGGTCGCCCACGACGTCCCCGCAGAACTCATGCCCCACATCGTCGCCGCGCACATGGGCGTCACCGCCGAGCAGGCCAGCGACGTGATGCGCCTGCACGACCTCGCGTGCCTCACCGTGGAGCTGAGCGCCCTCGCCGCCCACGACGCCCACGACCTCGTCCGGGGCCGACCCTTCACCGCCAAGGTCGCCTTCTACCGCACCGAGGCTGCCCGTACCGACCGCCACCCCGACGACGGCGACACCACCTACGAGGTGTGGACGGAAGCCGAACCGAAGTCGCGACGCGACGCGCTGCTCACAGCCGCGTGGGTCGCCCGCACCCTGCCGGAACTGCCCCCACGCCCTGCGCCCGGCCCGACCCCCGCGCCACAGCCGAGGCCTTGCACGAGTTCGCCCGCCGACACCCCGGCGACGACCCGGAGACCTTCCTGCCGACGATGCCCGGCGCCCCGCTCCGGCACCCCGCAGCGGTCCTCGCCGCCTCCTACCTCGAGGACAGCGAGATCGACCCCGTCGAGCAGTGCTCCGCGCTGCTCATCCTCGCGCACGGCGCGCTGCGCGACCGCGCCGCCCGGAAGAACTGACAACCCGGGCGCAGCGTCCGGCCGCGTCCACGGTCCAGCAACGGAGCGCCCCCGGCCATGTAGGGACTCGCCAAGGTGACGCGGGGATGCGCCGAGGAGGAAGACGGCGGCGGCCAGGCCGGGGACGGCGAGCGCGGCCCCTAGATCCGGGTAGGGGCGGCCGAACGAGGCCGTGGCGAGCGCACCGGGCCGGTGTTGTGCCGATCCACTGATGGATACGACGCGAGCGCGGGCTCCTGCCCGCCGTGCCAGCCGCAGAGCGCGCCTGCCAGCGAGCGTGTGGCGTGGACGATCTGGCGTGCGGTACGGAACATCTCAGCGCCGTAGGCGTCCTCGGGGAAGCGTTCGACGACGCGGTGGTGCACGTGTTGCCGGTAGGCGAGTGTGTTCAGGCCGGTGAAGACGGGCATGTCGAGCTGCTGTTGGGACGCGAAGCACGTCAGAGCCTTCTGCTTGGCGGCCAGGAGCTCGGGAGTGCCGACGAAGAGCAGGTTGGGCTCGAAGTTCCGGCTGTAGGGGGAGCGGAAATAGACCAGGTCGGCGGCCTCACGCATCGCGACGGTGGTGGCCTCGGCGCTGGTGACAGCGTGGTCGAGGTGCTGGTCGTCGGGGAAGTGGGTGTAGACGATGTCGGGCCGCTCCTCGGCGAAGGCGTCGAAGAGAGCAGCGTTGATGGCGCCCCTGTGGTCGGTGAAGCGGGTGTCGGGGATGGCGGAGAACGTGTACCGGTCGATGCGGAGGATCTTCGCTGCGGCCAGGCACTCGGCGCGGCGCGCCTCGCCGTCGTCCTTGCCGGGGCGCCCGGTGCTCAGGCAGTGGACGCGGACGCGGTCGCCGGCCTGGGCATGGTCGAGCAGCCGCATGCCCATGGCGAGTTCGGCGTCGTCGGGGTGGGCGACGACGGCGAGGACGGACCGGCCGGGGCCGGGCTGGGTGGTGTTCACGGGGACTCCAGGAGGGTGGTGATCTGCAGGGCGCTGTGCAAGCGGCGGCCGTCGAGGCCTCGCCAGCGGAAGGGTTCGCGCTCGGCCTGGGGCCAGCGGAGGTAGTGGAGGCTGCCGACCGCGTCTACCTTGCCGTTGTGCCGGTAGGCGATCTTGGAGGTCTGGCCGCCGTCGAGGTGGAACACCGCCGCCGGGTCGTGGCCGGCCCGCCCGACCAGCTGCGCGGCCTCCTGGACGGTGGCGCCCTGGAAGCCTGGGGCGAGGGGCGCTCCGTCGAGGACGGTGAGGGTCAGGTGCCGGCCGTCGAGGGCGAGCAGGGTGCGGGCGTAGCGGGCTCCGGGCCGGAACGGGCTGGTGCCCAGACTCTGGTCCCAGGCGGCGGTGTGTCCGGCGGAGGCGTCGGCGGCGGACGGCCCCAGCGACAGGGCGCTGTCGATGTCGGCGGTGGCGAGGTTGTCGAGGGCGGTGACGTGGACGGGCGCGCCGAGTGTGAGGTGGTCGGGCCAGGGCCGGTGGGTGCGCAGGATGTAGGCGCCGGCGAACAGGTCGGCGCCGCCGCCCGGATGCAGGTCGGTGATCCGGGCCCCGGCCGGGGGGGAGGTGACGGTGCAGTCGAGGACGGCCGGGTTGCGGGGGGTGGTGTTGGCGTCGGGGTCGACGTCGCGTCGGAATCCGGTGCGGGGGTCGTCGTGGTAGCGGATGCGGCAGTTGGCCGCGCCGAAGACGGTGAGGTGGCCGGGCGAGGCCGGATCGGGGCGGGGGTCCTTGGAGCCGCTCCAGGAGTGGAGGTGGCCAGCGACGGTGAGGGTGCCGGAGGCCGCCAGGGTGCGCACCGCCAGGCGTTCGCGGTGCAGGAGGAGCGCGGGCTTGGTGGCGGTGGGCAGGCTGGCGGCGTGGTGGTCGCGGACGGCGAGGTCGAGGCGGGGCTCGGCGGGCTGGTAGCTGTGGTCGTCGGAGATGTAGGCGAAGGCGCCGGATACTGCGGCGGCGACAGGGCTGGTGACGAGGCCGGGTAGGTGGAAGCCGGCCGGTGCGGAGACGGGCCGGCAGTAGGCCTGGTCGAGGTCGACGGCGAGGGTGTAGGCATTGGTGAAGCAGCCGTCGCCGAGGGCAACGGGACAGGCGGTGAGGACCACGCCCGGCGCGACGGCGCGGGTCCAGGCGGGGGTGGGGCGGGCGAACGGGCTCTGATCGCGGGCCAGCGACGGGACGCTGGGGACGTGGATGCCGCGGGCGCGCAGTTCGGCGAGCGCGGCCAGGTCCGCCCGGTCACCGGCCGGGGCGAGGGGGAGGTTCACGCCGTCACCTGCCGTGCGGTCTCCAGCAGGTCGGGGACGGTGAACGGCCCGGCGTCCAGCAGCAGGCGCAGCCGGTGGCGCATCCGACCGGTCGTGGCGGGCGGGGCGGTGGGCGGGTAGGGGACGGTGCGGGCCTCCAGTCGGTACAGCAGCACCCCGGCCGTCACGGCCGCGAGGAGGCCGTCGCCGCGCCAGGGCCGCGCCGACCCGGGGGTGTAGGCGTCGAGGAACATGGCCGCGAGCGGGTGCAGGTGCTCGGGTCGGGTGAGGTGGTGCAGGACCAGGTGGGCGAGGAGGTAGCCGATGTCGAACAGCGGAGCACCGTAGTGCACGTTGTCGAGGTCGACGAACGCGGTGCGCTCCGCGGCGAGGCTGAGGTTCTTCGGGCTGACGTCACCGAGGACGAGCTGGCGGCCAGGGAGGGCGTCCAGGCGCTGGCACGCCTTGTCGAGGACCTGGTGCCCGCCGGCGCGCAAGCAGTAGCCGTAGGCGTGCTCGGCACGGAAGAGATCGTCGCCGTCGCCGTCGCGCAGCGGGGGAAGGCCGGCGGTGGTCCGGTGGATACGGGCCAGGGCCGTGCCCAGGCGGGTGCACTCCTCGGCGGTGGCGGCGCGCTCGTCCAGGTGCTCGCGCCAGGTCCGCCGGTCGGAGAACACGTCGGTCATCACCATGGCGTGGGCCTCCGGCAGAAAGGCGATGACCTGCGGGAACAGGTCGGGCAGCAAGCCGTGGTAGGTCGTCAGGGCACGGTGCTCGAGGGCGATCAGTGCCGGGTCGGTGTCGATCGCGATCCGGGCGAACCGGTGGCCGCGGACCTTGACGATGACGCTGCCCGCCTCCCCGCGGACGCGGAAGACGTGGCTGACGTTGCCGCCGGTGCACGCTTCGACGTGGGTGAGGCGTCCGGCGTGCGGGCGGCACGCCTCAAGGACCGGGAACAGGTGTCGGCCGAGGACCCGGGCCAGGTCGGGCCCGGCGGGGACAGCGGGCGGGGCGGTCATCGCGCGGTTCCCAGCGTGACGAGGTCCTTCCCGCCGTGGCGTGCCGCGAGGGAGGCGGGGTAGAAGTCGAGGACGACCGGGGGGCAGGGCTGCCCGCCGCCGGCTGCGCGGCGGGCCAGCGACAGGTAGGCGGCGGCCATCAGACGGGCCGGGCGCCGGTGGTCGGCAAGGTCGGAGGCCATCTCGGCGCGCGGGGTGCGGTCGGCGAGGTAGGAGAGGAACTCGGTGACGGCGCAGGTGCGCGCCGAGCGCTGCGTCGGCTGCACCGCTCCGCCGGTACTGTCCCGGGTGAGGTCGTCGAAGCCGAGCATGCGGTGCCGCTCCCACCCCAGTCCCAGCCGGTCGTTGCGGAAGACGTGGAGCTCGATGTGGTCGGCGCCGCCCGCCGCCCGCCGGTCGACGCCGCCCCCGTCGGCGTGGAGGGTCTGCAGGACGTGAAGGTGCAGGGCCTGGAACGGGCCTTGCTGGATGATGTGGCTCTCCTGCCCGATCCGGCCGTTGCCCTTGTACAGGGCGCCGGGGACGGGGTGGAGGTTGCCGCGCTGGGAGAAGCTGGTGTGGGCGAGGCTGTGGCTGCCCAAGGCCAGCGTTCGGCCGCGGCTGCGGTAGGCGACGTTGAGGAACACGTCGACCTCGCCGAAGCCGGCGGTCAGCCGGTACAGGTCCGGCTCGGTGTAGGGGTTACGGTCGGCGAAGCCGGGCAGCAGCCGTTCGTGGTCGGCGACGGTGAGCTGGGTGAGGAAGTCGCTCGGCCTGGTGCACGCGGCGTGGACCTCGATCTCGTCGAGCTCCTTCCCCGGGCGCTCGCCGGCGGCCAGCCACCACGGCACGGTGTCGAAGTGGTGGTAGCCGGAGTGGGCGGCCTTGCCGTAGCCGTTGGTGTAGCCGTGGTAGGCGAGGTCGACGAGTTCGTCCGGCAGCCGCCACTGGCCGTCGCCGTGGCTGGACTGTATCGAGGTGACCGGGCAGTTGGTGGCCTCGGCGACCTCACCGATCAGCTCCCGTACCTGGCGGAAGGCGGGGTGCCAGCGGCGCTGGCTCAGCACGCTGACCACCATCCGGGGATCGCGGCGCTGGGCCGTGCGGTAGGCGTCCAGCAGGGTGTCGAAGTCGTCGGCGATCGCCTGCGCGGCGGCCGGGTCGGTGGACGCGCCCGGGTGCACGGTCAGGGGCTTGTCGAGCAGCACCGGCAGGCTCTGCCCGATCGCCCACAGCGCGTACGGCAGGTGCACGGACGGCTCGGTCGCCACCATGACGGCCCCGATCCGCTCCCGCTCGACCACTGCCTCCAGCGCCTGCCGCACCGCGCTGGGCAGCGCCCGCTGGGAGGCGGGGAACGGCTCGACGGGGAGGACCTGTATGCGCCGTGGCCGGCCGGGCGTGCCGTACTCGACCGCGGCGGCGGCCGCGTGGGGCAGGTCGACGCCGGTCACCGTCCCGGCCAGGCCCGCGTTCTGGGCGGCGGCCAGCGCCGGAAGGTGGTTGAGGCGGGCGTGCGGGCCGACCCCGACCACCAGCACGTTCACGGCGGCGTTCACCGGCCCACCGCCACCGTGCGGTCGGCGCCGAGAAGCGGCAGGACGCCCTCGCCGACCTCGTACGCCTCCTCCAGGTGCGGGAACCCGGACAGGATGAACTCGTCGATCCCCAAGCCCGCGTACTCGGCGATCCGGTCGGCGACCTCCTGGTGGGAGCCGACCAGCGCGGTGCCCGCGCCGCCGCGCAGCAGCCCCACTCCGGCCCACACGTTCTGGTACACCTCAAGGTCGGAGGTGCGGCCGCTGTCGCGGTAGGCGGTGCCCAACGCGCTCTGGCGGGCCTGACCGGTGGACTGGGTGCCGGCGAGCGTGGCCTGCACCCGGGCCAGGTGCGCCGGGTCGATCCCGGTCAGCAGCCGCTCGGCGGCGGCCCACGCCTGATCGGCGGTGTCGCGGGCGACGATGTGGAAGCGGATCCCAAACCGCACGGTGCGCCCGGTACGGGCGGCCAGCTCGCGGATGCGCTCCAGCTTGGCGGCGACGTCGGCGGGCGGCTCGCCCCAGGTGAGGTAGACGTCGGCGTGGCGGGCCGCAACGGGCAGCGCCTGGTCGGAGGAGCCGCCGAAGTACACGGCCGGCGCGGGGTCGGGTGGGGAGAAGACGGTCGCGCCGCGCACGTCGTAGTGCGCCCCGGAGTAGGTGAACGGCTCGGGGTTCCAGGTGCCGCGCAGCACGGTCAGCCACTCGTCGGTGCGCGCGTACCGGGCGGGCTTGTCGAGGTGGTCGCCGTAGCGGGCCTGCTCGGACGGGTCGCCGCCGGTGACGACGTTCAGCAGCAGCCGGCCTCCGCTGTGGCGCTGGAAGGTCGCGGCCATCTGCGCGGCGAGCGTCGGGGATATGGAGTCCGGGCGCAGCGCGACCAGGAACTTCAGGCGCTCGGTGTGCTGGGTGAGGGCGGCGCAGGTGATCCAGGGGTCCTCGTTGAACGTGCCGACGGGGGTGAGGATCGTCTCGAAGCCCATGTGCTCGGCGGCCTGGGCGATCTGGGTGAGGTAGCGCAGGTCGGGGGCGCGGTGCCGGTCGGCGCCCGGTCCGGTGCCGGTGGCTGTGGTGGTGTCGTGGCTGGGGCCGTGGGTGCCGCGCATGCCGGTGGTCAGGGTGCGGCCGTCGCTGCCGGTCGGAAGGAACCAGTGGAACGTCAAGGGGTGCACGGTGGGGCTCCTGATGGTCAGTCGGAGGTGAAGTCGCCGGCGGCGCGGGCGCGCAGGCGGCTGAGGAGCGGGGCGGGGACGGTGATGGTGCCGGCCGCCCGGGCGGTGGCCTCGCGGGCGCGGCCGTGCTCGCCGGGCAGGCGCCAGGTGCCGTCGGCCGTCGCGGCGGCGCGCAACCGGTCCGCCAGGAGGCTGTTCGCGGCGGCCGCGCTGGCGTCGGGGTCGGCGAAGGACGGGTCGATAGCGACGAAGGCGTAGCCGGTCGTCCACGTGTCGAGGACGTCGGCGCCCATGGGGAAGCCGAACAGGGAGCCGGTCAGGGCCTGCAGCAGGATGGACAGCGCGAAGCCGCGGTGGCCGCCGAAGACGATCGCGGAGCAGGCAGCTTCGGGGTCGCGGGTGGTGTTGCCGTCGGCCTCGACGAAGCACTGCTCGGGCAGGGGCCGGCCGGTCCGGCGGTGCTCCCACAGCACGCCCATCGGGGCGAGGGTGGTGCCCATGTCCGCGCCCAGCGGCTCGCCGAGGGTGGGCAGGGCAAAGGAGAGCGGGTTGACGCCGAGGACCGGGGTGCGGCCGCCGGCCGGGACGGCCTCGGGCCGGGAGGTGTTGGCGGCGATGCCGATCATGCCGTGGGCGGCGATGGACTCGGTGAACGCCGACAGGACGCCGTAGCGCTGCGTGTTGATCACTCCGACTAGGCCGACGCCGAGGCGGCGGGCTCGTGAGACGGCGGTGGCGACGGCGAAGTCGGCACTGAGCGGCCCGATCTCGCGGTGCGCGTCGATCACGGCGAACGCGCCGCGCTCGCGGACGACCTCGGGCGCACCTTGGCGTTCGGGGAAGAAGCGGGACTCGAAGGCGAACTTCGCCAGCCCGTGGGAGGGCTTGCCGCGCAGTTCTCCGGTCAGGAAGTGCTCGGCCACGCGGCGCCCGTCGCTGTCGGCAACGCCGGCGGCCGCGCACGCCCGCACGATCAGGTCGATGAGTTCGGTGATCGGCACCCGCATGCTGGCCGGGTCGGCGGCGGCTCTGCGGGTGAAGGGGGCGGTTTCGGACATGGCTCTCCCGTTCGACGGGCGTCGAGAAGGTGGGACCGGCCCCGCGATGGGCGGTCGGCCGGCCGGGGGGTCAGGTGCGGGTGCGCCAGCGGTGCCAGGCCATGGCGGAGCGCAGCTGCCGCTCCCGTTCGGGGCGGCGGCCGGGCCGGCAGGTGGCGGCCTGTTCGGCGCGGCGCCGGGTGAGCGCGGTGACGAAGGTGTCGGCCGCGGCGGCGGGGGCGGCGGCCCAGCCCGGCAGTGCCCGGCGGGCCCAGTCCTCGGCGTCGGCTGGCCTGGTGCCCGCGTCGATGACCTGTGCGAGCAGGAAGCCGCCGCTGAGCCAGCAGGCGCCCCGTCCGGGCAGGGCCCAGTCCAGCAGGACCGCGTCGCCGCCGTCCTGGATGAGGATGTTGCCCGCGTTCAGGTCGGTGTGCACGAGCCGGTCCCCGGTCAGCAGGCCCAGGTCCAGGCCCGCGCCGAGGTGCGCCCACCGGTCCTTCGCGCGCAGCACGACAGTGTCGGGGGCCGTCAGGTCCGCGAGGCGGCCGAGGACTCGGGCGGCGGCGTCGAGGTCGGTCGAGCCCGGGGACAGGTCGGCGTGGCGGCCGGGCACGTGCTCGAACAGCAGCCACCGCCAGCCTCCGGCGGTGCCGTGGTGCAACAGATGGGGGGCGAGGGCCCGGACGGCGGGTGCGATCTGCGCCTCGGCTTCCAGGGTGGGGGCGTGGCGGTGGGCGAGCAGGGTGGCCTTGAGGAACACGCGCCGGCCGGGGACGTCCAGGACCAGTCGCAGTCGGGCGGTCCGCCCGGCCGGGGCCTCCGCAGCGGCGAGGACCGGCCCGGCGACCTCTTCGACGGCCGCGCGCAGCGGCCGGGGAACGCCGCTCCACCCAGTGGGCACGGCAGGGCCGGGCAGGTCGAAGGCCATCGGAAAGCTCCTTGTCCAAGGCGCAGCGCACGGGCGGTCGAGGGGGTGGTGTGCGGGCCCGCGGTCGGGGGCGGGCCCGCGGTCGGGCGTGGGCTACGGCCGGTGGGTGGCCATCCGGTCGAGGACGAGGTGGCCGCGCTTGATGAGGTCCTCGCGCTGCTTGGTCAGGCCGGTGCGCAAGTAGGACGCTCCGAGCCGGACGGTCAGCAGTTGCAGCAGCCGGTCCTCGTCGCCCGTCAGTGGGCGGCCGTAGCCGGTGAAGTACGCGTCGCGCAGGTCCGGCCGCTTCGGCCAGACGGCGCCGCACAGCCACACGAACTCGGTGGCGGCGATGCCGTGCGCGGCCGTGGAGAAGTCGATCAGTGCGAGGCGGTCGGTCTCCTGGTCGTACAGCCAGTTCCGGGTCTCGTAGTCGCCGTGTCGGTAGACCAGCGGCAGCTGCTCGGCGAGGCCGGCCAGTTCGGTCGACGCGGCCTCGACCAGGGCGAGGCGGTCGGCGGGCAGGTGCGGGGCGAGTGGCTTCAGGCAGTCGGCGGCTTCCTGGGCCTTGCCCTGCATGTCGGAGCGGACCGCGGCGCGGTCGGTGTCGGTGCCGGGCGCGGAGGCGTCGTGCCAGCGTCGCAGCAGGCGTCCGGCGTCCTCGTAGAGGGACAGTTCGGTGCTGGTCGGCAGGGGCAGGTCGCGCACGACGCGGCCGGGCAGCGGCGAGCTGAGGATCGCCAGCAGGTCCGGGTCGGCGGCCAGCAGGCGCGGCGCCTGGGTGTCGTCCAGGTGCGCAGCGGCGTAGGCGTATCCGGCGACCTCGCGCTCGAACTCGCCGGTGCTGGGGCTGATCTTCACGTAGGCGTCGCGCTTCCCGTCCTCGGTGCGGACGTGCCACACGCGGGAGGTGCTGCGCGGCCAGGAGCGGTCCTCGCTGGAGCTCAGGCCGGGGAGGTGGCCGGCGACCCAGTCGCGCAGCTCGGGCGGGAACGGCTTGTCGGGCGTGGTGGGCGTCATGGTGGCGGGTCTCCGAACGGTCGTGGGCGGATCCGACAGGGGTGAGGTGCGGGGGTGGGCAGGTTCTGGCCGCCGAGGGGTCAGAAGTAGTCGGCGAGCCAGGGCTCGCGCTCGGCGGTTGCGGCCAGCAGGCGTGTCAGCGCCGGGCGGTCCCCGTGCACGCCGGCCAGTGCGGCGGCGGCGGGGCTGCGGTAGCCGCCCGCGTACCAGACGGCGAACTGCGCTGAGGTCAGGGCGATGTCTGCCTCACGTCCGCCCTGGGGGCCGGGGGCGAGCTCGGCCCGGCCGCCGCGCACGGTCAGGGTGTGGCGGGCGGTGCCGCTGCGGTCCGGGTCGGCGAGGTCGAGCACGATCTCCTCGTCCAGGTGCTCGGGCCAGCCGCGCAGTTCGACGGCGCGGGCGGGGTCGAGCATGCGCAGCATCCAGGGGTGCCAGGACCTCGCGGCCTGGGCGCCGGCGGCCGCGAGGCGGTCCTGGAGCAGCGTGCCGGGCGGCAGGCCGGTGCGCTCGAACAGGGTGGTGGGGATGCGGCCGTGGTGGCGGCCGAGGAAGTCGAGCATCGCGCCGACGGCCGGGGCGCCGGCGGCCCAGAAGTCGAGGACGACCTGCTGCCGGCTGGCCTCGGTCCGCTCGGTGGCCACCGCCAGCACGCCGCACGCCTCCCGGCCCGGTTCGGCGAACGCGTAGGTCTCCATGTCCGGGTGCTGCTCCTGCTGCCAGGCGGCCCACCACGGCGGTCGCTGCCAGGTCCCGTTCCAGTGCCCGGCCAGCCGGTCGCGCAGCTGCGCGAGGTGGGCGGTGTCGCCGTGGGTGATCTCCATCGTGTCGGCGCCGGACTGCTTGAGGGCGGCGGTCGGCACCGTCCAGGAGAACACCTGAGCCGGGGCCTCCCAGCCCAGGCGGCGCACGTAGCCGTTGGAGGCCGTCCACAGGGTGGCGAGGGCCGCGCCCTTCTCCCGCGCGACACGCACCCGCTCGGTCATGAGGCGGCCGGCGAGGCGGCCGCCGCGCTCCTCCGGGGCGACGCAGCCGCTGCCGAAGCTGGCGGCGGGCACCGGCCGGCCGCCGAACCATTGCGGCACCAGCAGTGCCATGCCCCCGGCCACCACCCGGCTCCCGCGCACCGCCACACGCCGGTCGGCGTGCGGTCCCAGGCGGGCGATGTCGGGCACCGGCTGTCCGTAGGCCCGGCGGGCGAGGGTGGCGTACTGCTCCCACTGGCCGTCGTCGGCCTCCACGAACTCCACGTCCACTTCTCGGTCTCCTCTTTCCTAGTAGCCGGTGGCGTCGCGGTGGGCGTCCGGGTCGGCGGGGACGAAGAAGGTCCGCGTCCCGGTGACGACCAGGTCTCCGTGCTGGTTGAACCCGTCGACCCGGCAGGTGACGATGCCCTGGTCGGGGCGGCTGTTCGAGCGGCGGGCCGACAGGACGGTGCTGCGCGCGGACAGGGTGTCGCCGACGTGGACGGGCGCCTTCCAGCTGACGCCGTCCAGGGCGAGGTTGCCGGTGGTCATGCCGCTGGTGGTGCGCACCGTCATGCCGAGCACGATGTTCAGGGTCAGCATCCCGCAGACCAGGACCTGCGGGTGCCCGGTGCGCCGGCAGTACTCGGTGTCGGAGTGGACCGGCGCCTCGTTGCCCATCAGCGCGAGGACCTGCACGTGCTCGGTCTCGGTCACGGTCCGCGCCGGCCGGTGCTCGATGGCCAGGCCAGGGACGAGGTCGTCCAGGCCCAGCCCGACGACCTCCCGGATCCGGCCGCCCTCCACCTGGCGGAACCCGGCCGGAGGGGAAGAGGCCTGTGTGTGCTGCATCGTCAGCTCGCATTCCAGTCGGAGGTGGGGGTGCTATCGGTGCTGCGCTCGGCCCGGCGGACAACGGCGCGGGCGGCTTCCACAAGGGGTGGCCCCACCATCGCGCCGTCCGCCGTGGTGATGCTCCCGCTCGCCCCGGCGGCCGCGGCGAGCACCGCGCGGGCCGCCTGCAGCTCGTGCGGGCCCGGTGCGAACGCCTGCGCGATGACGGGCAGCTGGCGCGGGTGGACGGCCACCTTGCCGACGAAGCCCAGCTCGACCGCCTCCAGCGACTCCCGGTGCAGACCTGCCGGGTCGTCGAGCGAGAAGTACGGCGAGTCCACGGCCGGAATTCCGGCGGCTGCCGCCGCGGTGACGAGCTGCGCGCGCGGGTACCACAGCACCCGCGATGTGATCCGGCACCCGGCCGCCGCCGCGTAGTCGGCGGCACCGAACAGGACACCCGCCAGATCCGGGGCGCGCACGATGCCGGGCAGACCGACGATCGCGCGCGGGGACTCGACCAGCGCCCAGATGTGCGTGGCCGCGGCCGCCGCGCGCACGGCCCGCGCAATGGCCGCGATGTCGGTGCCCGATTCGACCTTGGGCACCACGACCAGGTCCGGCCACGCACCCTGTTCGGCCATCGCGGCGATGTCCCGCCGCCCCTCCGTACCGTCGGCGGAGTTGATCCGCACGCCCAGCAGCGGGCCCGCGCCGCCCTTCGCCCGGCCGCCGGCGAACGCGAGCACCGCGGCCCGCGCGTCGGACTTGGCCGCGGCGGGCACTGAGTCCTCGAGGTCCAGCAGCACCACCTCGGCACCGGAGCCGACGGCCGTGGTGAACCGCTCGGGCGCGGTGCCAGGCGTCACCAGCCAGGTCGGCCCGCCGAGCCCGGTGGGCGCGGGCGGCGCGGAGCGCGCACGATCCAAGGACACCTGCATGTCGATCTCCTTTCGAACCGGTCGAGCGGCCCGGTCGGTCCCCGGCCGGGGACGCCGCACCGGATACAGGTACACGGGGCCGGCCAGGTCGTCCACCAGCGTCTGGACAAGGGTCGTTGCGCCGGCGAGGTCGACAGTGGGGCATGCGCGCCCGTGTCCGGTTGAGGGTGGGCGGCGGCGGCCGGGCTCCCGGTATGCGGCGGGGAGTGCCGGCGGGTTCACGACGGTGGTGGAGCCGAGCTGTCTGTGCTGCATGGGCCGACTGCCCTTCGCGAGGGTCCGCGGGCACCCGCAGGTGCCGGAGGTGGGGACGGGATCGGGGGGCGGTGCGCGCCGTACGCGACCGGAACGTGGTCGAGGTATCACCGCTGGCTTCCGCCTTGGTGCGCCTTTCGACCGGGGGAGGACGATTCCAGTGCAACTTGGTTGCTCGGGCTAGTGGTTGTCCGTTGTCCCGGGGTTGTCCCGGCCTGCTCGGGGCTAGGCTTTCGGGCACCAGCGGTGATGGAGTTGGTTGCATGGCAGAGCAGATCGCACATCCCCTCTCCGAGGTGAGGGCACGTCGGGCCAGGTCAAGCGTCACCGGGGCCTGTCCTGCGCCGCGCGGCGGCGTTGACGCGAGCGCGGTCGGCCGGTGGTGACGCAGGAGTTCGGTCCCGCCGTCCGACGCCCGGCGGCTGGTCGTCGCCGCGTTCAGGGTGGCACAGCGGTGACGGAGGTCGTGCCGTGACAGGGCCGATCACCCATCCCCTCGCCTACGCGAGGGCACAACGCGGCTGGTCCCAGGCCGATTTGGTGTCCCGGTTGCGACTGGCCGCGGCCAGGCACCCGCACGGGCTTCGCACCGGCGTCGACAAGAGCGCGGTCAGCCGCTGGGAGAACGGACACAAGATCCCGCTCGCCGACACGCAGCTGTTGATCGCCGACGCCTTCGGCGTTCCCCACAGCGACGTTGAGCTGTTCGGCTGGCCCCACTGGCTGCCCGGCCGCGAGGACCCGGTCCCCGTCGGGACGGGCCGCACCGTCACCGCACTTCGAGACGCCCAGAAAGTCGCCATGGATCCCCACCGCCGTACCTTCGTCGCCTTCGGCGCGTTCGCTCTCGCCGGGCTCGCTACCCAGTGGGCGACCCTGGAGCCCGAACGCCTCGACACGGCCCTCGACGGCAAGCGCGTGGACGCACAGCTCCTGGACTGGCTCGAGGACACCAGCCGCACGCTCAACGCGCTGCCGACCGAGCAGCGTCAGCACACCTCTCGCCTGATGGACGCCCAACTGGCCACCATCACCGACCTGATCGACGGCGGGAACTACAGTGCCGCCACCGGCCGACGCCTGCACCGCCTCGCCGGCACCCTGGCCGTCACCTGCGGGTGGTACCGCTTCGACCAGGGCGAGCACCACCTGGCCGGACGTCTGTGGAACGCGGCTCTGGTCAGCGCTCACGCCGGCGACGACCGCGATCTGGGCGCCGGAGTGCTCTCGGACTTCGCCTACCAGGCCATCTGGCTGAATAACCCGGACAGTGCCGTCGCCCCGCTCACCCAGGCGCTCTCGCGCGCCGGCCACCCGACGGCCCGCTCGCTGCTTCACCTCCGGCGCGCCCGCGCCCACGCCGCCCTCGGCGACCGCAACGCCTGCCACCGCGACCTTTCGGCCGCCGAGGCGGCCCTGCTCACGGACACACCCGACCCCGCCCCCGCATGGTGCGCCTGGATGGGGCCGGCCGACCTCGCTGTCGACTCCGGGCAGTGTCTTCTCGACCTCGGCCGTGCCTCCGAAGCCCTGGGACGCATCGACGAAGGCATCGGCCTTCTCCCCGAGGCCCGGGCCAAGACGAAGGCCGTGTTCCAGCTCTCCCAGGCCCGCGGACTGCTGGGCACCCGCGACATCGAGCAAGCGCTGCACATCACGACCGCCGCGGTGGAGACGGCGACCCGGATCGGCGCCCAGCGCTGCGTCGCACAGGCCAAGGAACTCGCGCCGGCCTTCAAGCCGTACGCGCGGGTCCACGGTGTCCCCGCGCTGCTGTCGCGGCTGGCAGCCGCGTGAGGTCCGGCAGCCCACGAACGCGCCGACGGCCTCCATACGGAACCCGGCCGAGCGGGTGCGCCTGAGCCCGAGGAACGGAGCGCTTCCCCACGCGCACAACCGCCTATGGCCGGGGTTCAACCACGGACCCCGGGCGGAGCCGCCGCCACGCATTCGCCGAGAGGCGATCTCGTCCGCATCGGGCGCACCGTCTCCGCGCCCTTCACTGCCCAGGCCCAAGGCATCCGCCGGCACATGGCGTGCCCGCGGGCCCGGGCATCGGGTCGACCCCGGCATGCCCATCCCTCCCAATCCGTAAGGCGCAGCACGTCAACGAGCGTGGGACGTCGACCTGAACCGACTGCTGGTCCGTGTCCTGCCGGTCGGCGGGGCGGCTTGCGCTACGAGTAGGGAACCGGTTCCCGGCGGGGGGTGGGATGCTCAAAAGGGGGCTCACACATCACGCATCGGCGTTCCGGGAGACAGGCCGGTGCCCTAAAATCGAACACCGCGTCAACGTTTCATCACTGAAGGTGATCACTCGAAGGAGGTGTGCGGGTGACGCAGGCCGGCCGACGGCGCAGGCCGCCCAACGATGCCCTGGCCCGGGTCTTCGAGGAGTCCGGGGCGTCCAAGAACTCGCTGGCGCACAGCCTCAACCGGCTCTGTGAGCAGGCCGGACACCCCCGCAGCTACACGAACACCAGTCTTTCCAACTGGATCGAACGCGGGATGGTCCCCGAGGCCCCCGCACCCGCGCTGCTCGCCCGGCTGTTCACCGAGCGGCTCGGGCGCCGCGTGAGTCTCGCCGACATCGGAATGACAGCCCCCGCAGCGGCGCATGCTGATACCGGGCTCACCTTCCCCCGGGACACCGGCGACGCGGTTCGCGCCGCCACCGAGTACGGGAGCACCTTGAACCGCCGCACCCTGGTGACCGGATCCGCTGGCTTCGCCGTCTCCGCGTTCACCACCCCCACCATCCGATGGCTCAGTGAGCCGGCCGACCGGCACCGGTCCGAGCACGGCGGCCGCAGGGTCGGCCAGGGCGACATCGACGAGCTCCGCGAGACGGCCGAGGACGCGCGCCGCTGGGACGCCAAGTACGGCGGCGGGAACTGGAAGCTGTCCTCCATCAACGACTGCCTCGACCGGCGCGCATCCCCGCTGCTGCACGGCTCCTACACCGAGGACGTCGGCCGCCAGCTGTTCGCCGTGACCGCCGAGCTCGCCCGCCTCGTCGGCTGGTCCGCCTTCGACATGGGCCGCCACGACGTGGCGCAGCGCCAGTTCGTCCAGGCCCTGCGGATGGCGAAGGCCGGCGGGGACGTGGAGATCGGCTGCTACGTGCTCACCACGATGGCACTGGCCGCCCTGATCAAGGGCGCCGCCACCGAGGCGGTGGACATGGCCGAGGGGGCCCACAACCGGGCCAAGGACATCGCGTCGCCGCGCGTGCTGTCGTTCGCCAAGCTGGCCGCGGCCAGGGCCCACGCGAAGGCCGGCAACGGCCCGGCCGCGGCCCGTGCCCTGAGCAGGGCCGAGGACCTGCTGGCAGCCGTACGCGACGACGGCCGCGATCCGCAGTGGCTGGACTACTACACCCGGGCCAGGCTCGCTGCCGACGCGACCGAGATCCATCTGGACCTGGCGCACCCGCGCTCCGCACTCGCCTGGAGCACGGAGGCGGACGCGATGCCCTCCGGCCGCTACACGCGGGCCACCGGGATCCGGCTCGCGGTCACCGCGAGCGCGCACCTCCAAGGCCGGGACCTCGACCAGGGGCTGGCGGTCGGCCGGCGAGCACTGGGGATCCTCGGAGGCGTCGAGTCGTCCCGCGCCCGGGACTACCTGCGCCAGTTCGCCCGAGGCCTCGACCCGTGGGAGAAGGACCCCCGCGTACGCGCCTTCCTGAAGGAGGGCCGGCCGGCCCTCCACCGCGCCGCATAGCCCCAGCCCCCGCCCCCGAAGGACGACGCCATGACTGAACGCTGGACCGAGACCGGCCGCACGACCGTGTTCCAGGTGATGGGCAGGACCCTCGACAAGGTCACCTACCGGCTGCCGGACGGCACCAGCAGGGACAAGCTCCTGCGCAACGAACCGTCGGCCGCCGCGGTGCTCGCCCTGACACCCGACAGCAAGGTGATCATCGCCCGGCAGTACAGGCCCGGCCCGGACGCGGTCCTCCTCGAGCTGCCCGGCGGTTTCATCGAGCCGGGCGAGGACCCCGCCACCGCCGCCGGGCGTGAGCTCCTGGAGGAGACCGGCTACAAGGGCGACCTCGAGCTCGCGGGATCCTGCTGGGACGACGCCGGCTCCACGGCCCGGCGCTGGGCGTTCGTCGCCCGCAACTGCGTGCGCGTCGCCGAGCAGGACCTCGACGAGATGGAGTTCGTCGACGTCGACCTGCTCACGCTCGAGGAGTTCCGGCAGGTCGTCCGTGACGGGTTGATGACCGACGTCGAGCTGGCCTACCGCGGGCTGGACCACCTCGGCCTGCTCTGAACCGACCACCGCGCATGCGCGCACCGCGCCGGTCTCGCCGCGACCGGCCCGCAGCGCCGCGCACCGACACAGGACCAAGGGAGGGCCCGTGCCCACCACACACCGGATGTCGCTGCTCTCCTACCTGGTCCCGCTGATGGTCTCCGGGGCCAAAACGCTCGAGGTCCGGGTCGCCGACGCCAAGCGCCGTGCTGTGCGGGCCGGCGATCTGATCGAGTTCACTCCCGCCGACGGGACGGCCGGGAGAGCACTCGTGCAGGTCGTCCGGGCCAGCGTCTACACCGACTTCCCCGCCCTGCTCGCTGCCGAGAACCAAGATCGCATCCATCCCGAACTCGACGCGGCTCGGCAACTGGCACTGCTCAGGGAGATCTACCCGCCGGAACGGGAAGCTCTGGGCGCGATCGCCATCGAGGTCACCCTCGTGCAGCCCGCTCGCCCGCCCGCCGGCAGTCCGCGCGCCGGCAAACCGGAGGGTAGGCGGCGCGAGGGCGCGGGGCGACCCGCAAGGGAAGGATGCACCTGCGCGGCTGGGGACGACACAGTCGTGCGGATCATGTCCGGGACGGACCGGACGGTGCGGCCGGCACCGGCCAGCCGCACCGATACGCTCCACTCATGAGCGAACGTCAGTCCGGTAGCGCTGGGAACAGCTTCGTCCTGCCGAGCGACCCGTGCGACACCACCGCCCTCGACGCCTGGCTCCGGCCGCTCGGATGGTGCGTCGAACCCGACCCCGCCCAGGCCCGGCCCGGTTACCTGCGACTGCGCCCGCTCGTCACCGCCGACCCCGACGATCACGACGGCGGCCGCACCTTCACGCCCGGAACCACCGTCCAATGGACGGGCCACGACATCACCCGAGTCGCCCCGGCCGTACCCGACCCCCTCCGCCTCCTCCTCGACCTGATCGGCCATCCGGCGACGTAACCACGGAGGACACCGCTCGACGCGGGTGCCGCACAGCACGGCGCAAGACGAGGTCGAGGGCGCAGCGATGACCCACCTCACGTACGGCGAAGGATGGCGACGCCCCAGGTTCACCGCCGAACGCTGGCTCGGGTCGAGAACCTCGGTCCTGTCCAACCGCCTGCCGTCGGCTGCTCGCCCAGGTCGACCCGGTCGCCGGCCGTCACCTCCCGGTGAGGGCCCCCAAGGTCGTGTCAGAGAGCCCTGCCACGATGTCCCACATGGAACTCGCACATCCGCTCGACGGCCTGGACGCCCTCTCCTGGTCCTCCCACTCGCATGCGTACGGGAGCGCGGAGGACCTGCCCGACCTGCTGCGCACGCTTGCAGGTGAGGACCCGGACGCGGCGCGGGAGGCGCTGTCGGAGTTGTACGGGAGCGTGCTGCACCAGGGGACGGTCTACGGTGCCAGCGTGGTGGCGGTCCCGTTCCTGGCGGGGCTCGCGGCCGCCGGCCACCGTGCGGCGGACGTGCTGCCACTGCTCGGCGGCATGGCCGCGAGCGAGGACGAGCACGGGGTGGAGCCCGGCGCGGTCCGCACGGCCGTGGCCCGTCAACTCCCGCTGCTCCTGCCACTGCTGGAGGCAACGGAGACGGGCGTGCGGCGAGCCGCTGCCTGGACCGTGTCGTGCACCCTGGCGCGCGACGCGTTGTCCGCTCTTCGCGCGCGCTGGGAGGAGGAGCCCGAGGCCGCGGTCCGGGCGGAAATCCTGTCCGGGATCGCCCGGATCGACCCCGCGGGCGGCGCCGCTCTCGCGGCCACCGCCCTGGACCGCTCGCGGCCCGCCGAGGTGCGCCTGGCCGCCGTCTTCGCCCACCTGGACGCAGGCGCACCGTGGAGCGGAGCCCTGCACACCGCGACGCTGTCCCTGCTGCCCGCCGATCCGCTGCGCTCCGTATTCGACATCGACCGCACGGAACCGCTGGCCGCCATCGTCGAGGCCCTGCTCGAGCGGAACCACCCGGTGGAACGCGAGGCGGCTTTCGCGCTCGTGGATTCGGCGCTGCGCGACGGCCGTGCCGAGGTCCGGGCGGAGGGTGTCTGGGCGGCCGACCGCGCGTGCATGCTCTCCCGCAGTGCCCCGCGCCGCCTGGTGCCGGCCCTGCGCGCGGCCGGCGTCGACGAGGCGTCGGTGCTCGCCCTGTCGTCGCTGCTCGCCCGCTTGGGCCCGACCGCCGCACCGGCGGCGGACATCCTGCTCCCCCTGGCCGGACGGGCCCCGGACCAGAACGACGACCCCGCGGACCGCGCCCTGGCCGCCCTGGTCCTCGTCGCACCCGGCCGGGCGACGCCCCTCCTGACCGCCGGCCTCGGACGGCGCCCCCGGGCCCTCGACGCGGCCACCGGACTCCGCCGCCCGCACGACCCCTTCCCCTACGACCATCGTCTGCTCACCGCAGTCCGAACCCGGCTCTCCCGGCCCCAGGAACTCAGCGGCAACGAACCCTGGCAGCTGACGAACCTCCTCACCGGCTGGGGCAGCGCGGCGGCCCCAGCCCTGCCCGAACTGTGCGCGCTACTCCCGCACAATCCCGACCTGGCGGCCCCAGCCCTCGCCGCCGTCGCCCGCGACTGCGCACCGGCCGACCGGTCCCGCACCCTCGCAGCCCTGCGAGCGGCAGCCGACACCAGCGCCCTCCCCGCCGCGAAAGCACTGAACGACCTCACCGGCGACGCCTCGGCCCTGCTGCGCCTCCTCGGACCCGAGCTCCGGGAGGGCGGCCTCCGTCAGAGGCAGGCCGCCGCCGCGGCGGGAGAACTCGGCCCGCGGGCGGTGGCGCTGGTCCCCGCGCTCCGCGCGGCACTCGGCGGCCCGGACCCAGACACCACATTCGCGCTGGACACGGACATCGCCCTCGCCGAGGCCCTGTGGCGGACTACCGGCGACGCGGACGAGGCCGTCGCGATCCTCGACTCCGTACTCCGCCGCGCCGCACGCAACCCCTGGTCGCAGTGGTCGGTGGCACGCGCCGCCCGTGCTGCGGCGCTCCTCGGCGCGGCCGGGCGGCAGCTTGCGCCTCATCTGGAGGCCGCCCTTGCCGATCCGAGGTCGGCGCCGGCCGCCGTACTGGCCCTGCTCACCGTCGCGGAACCCAGCTCGCTCGACCGCTCCGTGCTCGCCGCAGCCGCGCTGGGGGCCGCCGAAACGGACGCCGATCCCAAGGGCGCCTGGGACGCCCTGGACGCACTCGGCACCGCAGCCCTGACCGATGACCAGCTCGCCCGACTCGCAGTCCTCGCGCACGGCGACGCCCGCACCGTCCGCTCCGGCGTCGAAGACCGCATCATCCACCAGGACGAGGCCTTGCGGCGGCGCGTCCAGGCGCTCCTCGCCACTGCCCCGACATCCGCTCGGCCCCGGCACCGGGTCAGTAGGGGTGGGTTGTGAGCTTCGCCGCCCTGCCCCGGTGGTGAACGTCGCCGAGCCATCCTGCTGACCACCAGGGGTCCCACCAGCGTTAACCCGCACCCGCGCGGTCCGCACCTTCGGATGAACCAGGGTGCCGCCGCGGGCACCAGGACGCTCCAGGGCGCGACCATGGCGCCCATGCCAATCTCCCTCAACCGGTCCGCGCGGCCCACCAACGCCGAGCCGCCCGCACGTCCCGAAGCCGCCGACCGCCGACAACACCACCAGCTCCGCGATACGCGAGCGGAGGCTGCATCCCGCGCTCGCGGTGCCCGCGACCATCGTCCTCCTCGGCTACGCCGCGATCAGCGGTGCCATGCTGCTCATCGCCACCCGCGAGGCCCTGGTCGGCCGGGGTGAGAGTGCGCTGTTCGTCAACGGGCTGCCATTGCTGCTGGCCGTGGCCACCGCGTTCCTCGCCCTCGCCCACTTCCTGCTGCCGATCCCGTGGACCAGGTTGGGGTTGGCCGTTTGCCTGACGGCGATCGCGGCCATGAACACCGGCATGGTCATCAAACACGGCCGCCCACTGCTGTCCTTTGACGGAGTTCTGATGACCGCCGTCCTCACCCTCATCGAAGCGGGCGGGTTCGCGACCCCGCTTGTGGCGGGCATCGCCATGTGGCGTCCCGAACTCCTGCCCGCCTGGCGGAAGACCGGTCGCCGGACGGCCTGACGCCCGCCCTGCGCCGCAGGTTCGCCACAAAGACTCCCGCCCGCCACCATCGCGCGCCGCCGGGCCAGCCGACCACCGGAAGATTCGGTGGGTCGGTCTACGTTGATCGCAAGCTGGTGTCATGGTCACGGTTGGGGGGCAAATGCACGGTTCGGATGCTCTGGCAGATCGGCGGTTGGCTCCGACCGGGCTTGTCGGCGCCGTGGTGCCGCAAACGGCCGGGGGTGTCCTCTGAACCTCTACCCACTCCCAGCGGACCGGCTCGCTGAGGGGAAGTGCTAGCTCGGACGCGGCGAGCCGGGTACTTGCTCGGCGACGGGCCTACAAGAGGTCGGCCGAGGGGTGGCGGTGGAGGGCGTACCAGAGGATGGGCGGGGCGTCCTGTTCGGCGGCGGGGGCCGGGTGGGCGGCGCCCGCCGAGGCCAGACCCCAGAGGAGGGATGGTGCGGGCTGGGGGATCTCGCCGTAGTCCTCGTCCTCGGCGGTGACAGGGAGCTGGTGGATGACGGCGGCGATCCGGGGCGGGAGCCGGACGTCGAGGCCTTCGTGGCAGCGGGCGATGATGTCGTCGCGTACGTGGGCCGGGAGAAGACTGTGGCCGAGGACGGCGTTGGCGGACACAGGCCGGGGGTGGTCGGCCAGGGCCTCGGCCTGATCGCGCCACCAGTCGGCGTCCCGGACCTCGCCCCTGCTGCGGTGCAGGAGGTTGAGGCAGCTAGCGGCCGTGTAGCTTCCGGCGCCGGCGGCGAACTCCCACCAGAACTGCGCGGCCTCCCAGCGCCCGGTCACCTGGAGGAGGGCGCCGAGGACCAAGGCCCCTTCGGGATGGATGCTGCGGCTGTTGGCCAGCTGCTGGAGCGAGGGCGCCGCCGCGGGCTGCGCCAGGACCAGGGTGACGGCCAGGTCGAGTTCGTGGGCGGCCTGGAGATGCTCGGCGCCCATCGGCGGCGCGGCGGCGAAGAGGCGGCGCCAGGCGCTTCGGGACGCGCGCACCTGGTCCGGCGGGGGCGGCAGGTCGGCCGGGGCCGACCGGTCCCCACCGGCGGGGCCTCCGCACGGTTTCGCCGGCACCAGGCGCTCGCGTTCCATACTTACTCCTTGTTCTCGCGGTCGGACCCGTCCAGCAGGCGGTTGAGCTTGCGCAGTGCCTGGTGGGCCGTCGACCTCACGTTCGTCTCCGTGATGCCCAGGTGCTCGGCGATCACCGCGTCCTTCAGCCCAAGGAGGTAGCGCAGGACCACGACGTCGTACTGGCGCTCGGCCAGGCGCAGCACCGCCTGGTAGAGGTGTTCGTGGTCGCTGAGGGATTCGAGGCTGATGCGGGCCTGTGCGGCGAAGTAGCGGATGGCCTCGGCGCGATCGGCCGGTGGGCTTCCGGGCGCGCGCCCGGTGTCGGCGATGACCTCGGCGACGGCGTCCGCGACCGCGCTCTTGATGAGCGTCCACGCGTAGGAGGCGGGGTGCGCTGCGCGAAGGGCGGTGTTCCACTGCTCCCAGAGCCGCTCTTTCATCTGCTGGACCGCTCGCAGTGCGCGTACGTCGTCGTGCAGGCGGGCTCGGGCCAGGCCGAACCAGGCGCCGCCGTGCGTTTCGCAGAACGCGGTGAACGACAGGTGCAGCGCGGCCCGCGTGCGGGCCGCTGCCGCCGTCTCGTGCTCGTTCACGTTCGATTCCTCCCCAGTGGCCGGTCCTACCGGCCGCCCGGTCCGACCTGTGCGCGGGTCCGTTCCCAGGCCCGCCGGTCGGCTTCCTTGGGGAACGGTTGCTCCCCACACGCACATCGAAGCGCATGAGAATCTCAAACGTGAAGCCGATCACAGAACGACATTGGTAATCATATGGAAAGACGATCCCTCACCTAATTGAATCTCAAGTTTGTTCGCTTGTGACCAAGTTCAAGCAACGTCGGAGGTCAAATCCGGTGATCTGGCTGAACCCGGTCGGTTCCGGCCTTGATTGTCTCCGCGATGGTGTGGGCATAGTGGGGGAAGGCCGCGCCAGGACTCGCCAGGCCCCGCCACGGCGACGGGGGGCTGCGCACAGCCCTGCCCGCGCGCTGTCGGGAACCGCGACTGGGGGAGCAGATGACCAAGGCCACGACAGGGCGGGACGAACCCGGGGTCGAGGTGACGCTCGACATCCACCGGCCACACTCAGCACGGATGTACGACTTCTTCCTCGGCGGGACGACCAACTTCGAACCGGACCGGGTGGCCGCTGCACAAACCCTCGCCGTGTTCCCCAACGCCCCCGTCGCGGCCCGCGCCAACCGGGCCTTCATGCACCGCACCACCAGGATGCTGGCTCAAAGCGGCGTCACCCAGTTCCTCGACATCGGCACCGGGATCCCCACCTCCCCGAACCTCCACGAGATCGCCCAGGCCATCAACCCGACCTGCCGGGTGGTCTACGCGGACAACGACCCGATCGTCCTCACCCACGCCCAGGCCCTGCTGCGCAGCTCGAAGGAGGGACGCACCGCCTACATCCAGGCGGACGTACGTGATCCGGAGCATGTGCTCGACGCGGTCGCGACGGCGGGTGTGATCGACCTGCGGCGGCCGGTGGCGCTCAGTCTGAACGCGCTGCTGCACTTCGTACCGGACGGCGACGGCGCGCATGAGATCGCGGAGGTGCTCAAGGGCAGGATCCGCGCGTCCGGCAGTGCGCTGGTCATCTCGCACTTCACGCCCGACTTCGCGCCCCGGGACGCGGCGCGCGCCGCCCGTGTGTACCGCGAGGCCGGCACCATCGTCCAGGCCCGCACTCTCACGGAGTTCGCACGCTTCTTCACCGGCTGGGACCTGGCCGATCCCGGGATGGTCGCAACGCCGCGCTGGCGTCCCGACGCCGAGTGCGCCCGCAGGGCAGTGAGCGACGCCGACGCGTCATGCTACGGCGCCGTCGCCATTCGCCCTTGACTCCTCTCAGTAACCAGCCTGACAGGCCGCTCGCCCCACTGTGAAGCCGCGCGCCGCGGATGTGGGCGAGGGTGCCCTCACTACCCCTCTCATGCACGGACTGATGTGCAAAAGCAGTCCGATCGGTCGCAACGTCCAAGCTCCGCACCCCGATGGCTGCGGAGCCGGCCGGTTCATCCGGATGGTTCACTCGTCATCCGCGACCACCCCGGGCCAACGCGAGGAATTCTTGGAATTCGTGGCCCAGCGCCCGCTCTGGGCAGTGCCGAGGACGGCGCCTATGGGGTCGAGGCGGCATTGCGGTCGCGGTGCCCGCCCCTCCCAGCCGGGCGCTCCCGTCTACCCCTCAGGAGCCCTTCCACAGCCTCACCTACCGTCCGCCTCCGCTTCCCGGGCGGCCCGAGGGACCACATCGCAGAGCAGAGCAACCCCCTCCACCCGGACGTGATCGCCTTCCAACGCGAGTACTCCCACATGGAGGGAACCGCCGAGGTGGCCCTCCGCTGGCACGACTCCCACGAGGAACGGATCGCAAGCTACGCCAACAGCCTGCCGACCACCAGCGGTGGCACACACGAACTCGGCTTCCGCGACGGCCTCGCGGCCGCCGTCAACACCTACGCCCGCGAGTAGCAGCTGCTGACCCCGTCCGACCCCGACTTCACCCCAGCCCCAGCTGGGCGCGGGCTTGACGGCGGTCGTGTCGGTAAAGCTCGACCGCCCCGAACTTGAGGGCGCCACCTGCAACCGACTGGGCTACAGGCCCGTCCGCGCCTGCGTCGCCGACGCCGTCCGAGAACACCTGACCGCCTGGCTCCGCGCCAACCCGACACAGGCGAAGGCCGTCCTCGCCCGGATCTCGCCGACCCCCCGTCACTGACGGCAGCACACCGACGACACCGAAGCCCAGGTCGGCGACTGTTATCGGCCTGGGCTCCTTGGGGGCGTAGACGGTCTCCCGCAACGGCCCGCCACCCACCGGCAGGCCCGCCGGCCCCGCAGACGCGGAACCGTCGGTCCGGGGTGGCTCCGGCCCGGGCGGGGCAGCCCCGCCACCGGACGACGCGCTACCGGCGGGCCGCGCGACGGTAGTGGTCGAGGACGTCCTGGCGCAGCAGGCCGGTGAAGCCGGCGCTTTCGATACGAAGGCCGAGCTGGGGCTCAGTGAGGCCGAGGAAGGCACCCGGGAGAGCTCGTTCGCCCGTCGCACCTGCCACTTGCAGCTCGCCCCGGCAGCTTCGATGACTTCAGCCAAGACCGTGTTGGCCGCCCGGGGCCGAGACGCCGCGGGCCGGCGGATGAAGCTCCTCGTCGTGGATCACCGGTGATCACCCCGAGACGGAGACGAGGCCGTGCTGGACCAGGCCGGGGAGCATGCCGGCGGCCTTTCCGACCGGGATCTCGCACTCGGCGGCGATGTGGCCCAGCGTGGTCACCAGGTGGTCAAGCAGCGTGGCGATGAGCGGTCGCAGGGAGGCGGACAGCTCCCAGGTGCGGCCGCCTCCGTGGAGGCGCAGTACTTGGCCGGCGGTCTCCAGGCGGGCGCGGGGCAGCAGCAGGCGGACCCGCAGCTCCGGCCGCGCCTGGGCGGGGCAGACGTGGGAGGGGAGTGCGGTGGCGGGGCGGATGGGTGCGGTGCGATCCTGGGCGGCGTGGTAGCGGTCGAGGAGGGCCGGGTCGCGCAGGGCGGTGGCGATCAAGCCCGCCAGGGCGGCGAGCTCGGTGGCGGTGGTGGCGCTGCTGTCGGTGGGCAAGTCCCCGCGGAGCATGCCGAGGTCGGGGGCGGAGGCGAGCCAAGTGAGGAGGTCGGTGGTGGTGTGGGGGGTGAGGGCGCAGGTGAGGTGGAGCGAGGGGCCCTTGGTGGCGGCGACTTCGTGCCACCAGCCGCGGGGGAGGTAGAGGACGTCGCCGGCCTGGAGGGTGAGCTCCGCGGCGGGCGGGCCTTCGGGGGTCGGGGGCGTGGTCCGCGCGGGTGGGCCAGGCGACGGTGGGCGCGTGGAGGGTCCAGTACTTGGTGCCGGCGGCCTGGATGACGAGGACCGCGTGGTCGTCGAAGTGCCGGTTGAAGGCCTGGGTGGGGGTTCGGGAGGCGTACGCGGTGATGAGCACACGGGTGCGCAGCCAGGCTTCGAGGGTGGCGGCGAGGTCGCGGGTGGGTGGGTGGAGGTGGTCGATGGAGTCCAGGATGAGGGAGGCGCCTTCGGTGAGTGCGACTCACTGCTGTAGATGTCACCGGTCAGACGATCTGACCTGGGACCATGCCAGCTTCCTTCGGCAGAACCAGGGCCGTACGGGCGAGTGTTGTTGTCACGTACGTACGTAGCGGGGCTCTAGCACGGCCGGATAGAGCGACAGCTCGTCGCTTTCGAGAGTCTTGGGCTCGGGATGCCCTGCCGAACAGAGATCGGCAGGGCATCCCGCTCACGTACGCCTTCGCCCACACACCCGCCCTGCTCGGCCGTCCGGGCGCTGGCCCCCGCCGACCGGCGACGCGCTTCGTCCTCGACGGCACCCACCCGCGCACGGCGCCGTCCCCGCCGGTTCGGGTAGGGGGACCGGCGGGGACGGCGGAGTGGCTCAAGTGAGGGGTGCCCAGGACTGGGAGTTCGAGGTGCTGTTGGACGGGTTGAGGACCACGGCGGAGCCCGCGGTGGGGCTCGTCCGGTCGAGGGCCAGGTTGCCCTGCGGGGTGGTGATCCTCCACGTGCCGTTGCTCTTGGTGATCTTCCACTTCTGGCCGCTGTTGGCGGGGTCGTACGTCTTGACGGTGACCGTGCCGCCGGCGGCGGCGGGAGCGGTGAGGGTGAGCGGCTGGGTGCAGTAGTCGCTGATCCGCACGGTGCCGTCGGCGTTCGCGTCGATCCTCCAGCGTTGCCAACTGAAGTCGGTGTCGAGGGTGGTGATGTCGGCGGTCGCGCCGCTGCCGCTGAGGCATCCGCCCATGCGGTCCAGTACCAGCCCGCTGCCGTCGGTGAGGTTGTGGTAGTTGCCGTCGCCGACGATGGTGGGACCGTAGTCGATGGCGTGCCACTTCAGGGCGCTGAGCGCGAAGCCGCCGGTGGACAGGGGCGGATTCGCCGCCGGGCGGGCGGTGTTGAAGTAGGCGGAGAAGGTCATGGGCTTCCGGGCCGTGATCGCGGCGATGCTCCCGTCCCAGTTGGTGTCGGTGTAGCGCCAGATTTCGAGGAGGGAGCCGGCGACGTTGCCCTCCACCTGGTCGCCGACGCCCCATCCGTCGCCGTAGATGAAGTCGGTGCTGCTTCCGTTGCCCCAGACGAAGCGGGAGTCGCCGAGCGCGTAGGCGGCGGCGGCGTCGGCGAAGCCCTCCGACCACGCGCACCCTTCCGTGCTCACGTACCGGATGTAGTGGCTCTGGCAGGCGAGGCTGGACGGCGACGATCCGTTGAACATGCGGTGCAGGAGGAAATGGCCGGCCTCGTGCAGGATGTAGTGCTCGGAGTCGGCGTCGGCGCCGTAGAGATTGACGCTGTTGGATTCGGGGTCGTACCACGACTGGCTGGAGTAGTCCCTCCAGTAGACCCTGAGCGGGGTGCAGGTGTCGCTGTCCGTCTCGTTGGCGGACCAGCAGGCGCTTTTGGGGTTGCTGCGCTTCCACCACAGGGCGTTGAGGGTGTCGGCGATGTGCCAGGCACGGGCCGTGGCGGCCGGGGGCTTGGCCGTGCCGATGTTCCTGTTGCCGGTGACGTTGGAGAGAGCCGGCAACTGCAGGGTGTAGACCTGATTGCTGTCGTCGGCGACCCACCACAGCTTGTAGTTGGCGGCCCAGACCTTCACCCACACCGTGCTCAGCGACGTGGTCGTGGTGGGCGTGTAGCAGAGGTTGTAGCTGCCGTTCGCGACCCCGGTGAGCCCCACGACGTTGAGTGCGTGCGGCGCGTCGGTGCTCTTCTCGGCACCCCACAACTCGACGGTGGCGTTGCGCAGCGGCTTCGTGCTGGTGGGCTTGGCCGGTCCGCCCTCGGCGGACTGGTAGTCGTACTGGATCGTGCCGCTGATGCAGATCGCAGTCGCCGCCCGCGCGGCGGTGGCCGTGAGCGGAACGGCAGCCACAGCGGCGAAGAGGGCCACGGCCAAGGTGACGGCTCGGAACGACAGCCGAAGTCGGACGGTCAAGATGCTTCCTTTCGGGTGTGTCCAACCTGAAGATGCTGCGCACCCTGACGCGGGAGACGGTGGCGGTTTGTGGCCACACCCGGGACCGGGGTGTGGCGACGCGGCTCGCCATCGACCGGACTGGGCGGTTCCTAATGGTCGACGGCGAGATCGTCTCCCGGGAGGGCGCACGACCGAGCGCGCGGGAGCGCAGCGGTAGTGAGTTCACGTCATGCGCACGCGACCGGTCCTGCCCGGCCTGGACACCGAGAAAGCTCACTATTCGTCGATGCATCCCGATCTTGGTGACAAGCATCGACGCCAGGTGTCAAGTAAGACGTCAGTCGCAGTGAGGTGGGTGTCGAGCTTGGTCGGCTGGATCTGGTGGCGGGTGGTGCCGGGGCGCAGCGTGACAGGGCTGCTGTAGTCGCTCTTGGGCAGGAGGGCGCCGGCGCGGGCGAGTTGGAGCTGGGGCGGGTCGAGGTGGTGGTGGGTGAGGATGACGTCGAGGTCACCCCAGGAGAGCAGGTGCTCGGGTTGCTGGACGGCGCCGGGCAGGTGGTGCGGGACGGCGCGGTCGGCGTCGACCGACTCGAGGATGCGGTGCAGCCACTCGAACGGGGGCTCTGCGGTCGGCGGCTGAGTGGTGGTGGGCTGCGCGGTCACTGGCTTCCTCCGGCGAGGGTGGTCGGGGCGGGGGTGGCGCATCCGGGGCAGGCCGGGTCCCGGGGATAGGTGATGGTCCGGGTTCGGCCGGGGTTGAGCAGGTTGTGGGTGTAGACGGTGCCCGGGGTGAGTGGGGTGGTGCCGGTGATGTGGCTGACCGCCGCGTGCGCGGCGTGGGTGCCGGACAGCGTGGCGGTGATCGCGGTGACGGGGTGTCCGATCGCCTTCGGCAGGGCCTTGAGGATGTCACCGGGGCTGGTGACGCCGAGGTCGTGAGCGCGGGCTTCCTGGGTGCGCAGGCACTGCCAGCAGGGCCCGTGGCCGGGCCGGTAGAGGGCGGTGCTGGTGACCGGGCCGGTGTAGCCGCCGTCCACCCACGGCCGACCGGTGGCCATGGAGGCGTGGTTGACTGTCTGGCGGAGCCCGAGCGGTGAGTCAGCGCACAGGACCAGGACGTCGCAGGCCTTGAGGAGGGCGGTGAACTGGCCGTGGGTGGTGACGTGGTCGGTGGCGGGCGTGACGGTGATGTGGGGGTTCTTGGTAAAAGCGCCGCGGCGGCCCGCGACGCCTGGCTCGTCTTCGAGTTGCGCCGTGAGGCGCTGTGATTCGTGTGGAGGTGAGAGACCTTCACCGCCGTTCTGTCGTAGCAGAGGGGTGGAGCTGAGGGCAGCCTGATCCGGGTGATGCCGGGGAGGGCGGGAGCGGCCCTGACAAAGCCGGGACGTACCAGTACTGCCAGATGGTGCGGGTCCGGCGAGCGGGATGGAGAGGAGTACGCGAGGAACCGGCGTCTTTACGTCTCTTAACGACTACACCGGCTCGAAACCTGGTGGATCTGGGCCGGAGGCGGTGCGCACTCGCTGCTTGGCGGCGGCGGGGAACTCCTTGATCGGTATTTCGAAGCCGTTCGGGAGGCCACGAGGAAGGTCTACGGCGTACTCGTGGCGATGCCGCAGGGACACAGTCGGGCTCCTACTCCAACAAGCGAATCGCAGTGAACACGGGAACCACCCGGTCTCAACTCCCCAGGCGTGCACGGCCAGTGCCCGGTCGGGGATAGGCACATCGACCGCCGAACGGTCCAGGTGGGGCGGAGCCGCCGTAGTACTCCGAGCCGGGGAGAGCCCGCGTACATGGGGAAGGGCGGCAGCGGTATCGAGAAGGGAAGGAGACTGCAATGCCGAAAGATGCACCGCTGAACAGCGGCGCTCTGCTGGAGGCGGACCCGGTAGGGCCGCGCCAGCGGGTATCGGAGATGCAGGCCAAGCTTCACCGTTGGGCGGCGGCCGATCCCGGCCGCCGGTTCGATGATCTGTTCAACCTCGTGCACGACCCGGCGACGCTGATCGCGGCGTTCGACCGGGTCGCCGGCAATCGGGGCGCCAGTACTCCCGGCGTGGACGGCCTGAGGGTCGCCGATGTCGAGGAGCGATTCGGGGTCTCCGGATTCCTGGACGGCCTGCGTGCCCAGCTCAGGCAGGGCACGTTCCGTCCGCTACCGGTGCGGGAGCGCAAGATTCCCAAACCGGGTGGGTCGGGGAAGGTTCGGCGGCTGGGGATTCCCGTGATCGCCGACCGAGTCGTCCAGGCCGCGCTGAAACTGGTGCTGGAGCCGATCTTCGAGGCCGACTTCAAGCCGGTCTCCTACGGCTTCCGGCCCAAGCGGCGAGCTCAGGACGCGATTGCCGAGATCCATTTCTACGGCACCCACGGCTATCGGTGGGTGCTGGACGCGGACATCGCGGCGTGCTTCGACGAGATCGACCACGTCGCACTGATCGACCGTGTCCGGAACCGGATCAAGGACAAGCGGGTGCTGGCGCTGGTGAAGGCGTTCCTGAAGTCCGGCCTCCTCACAGAGCTCGGGGAACAGCAGGAGACCTTCACCGGCACGCCGCAAGGGGGCATCATCTCCCCGCTCCTGGCGAACATCGCCCTGTCGGCGCTCGACGAGCACCTACACCGGGCATGGGAACCGGACGGGGACCTGTCCACCAGCCCTCGGCGCGAGCGGCGAAGCGCCAAGGGCCTGCCCTCGTGGCGGCTGGTCCGCTACGCGGACGACTTCGTCGTCCTGGTCAAAGGGACCAGGCAGGACACCGAGGCACTGCGCGAGGAGATCGCCCAGGTCCTCGCACCAATGGGGCTGCGGCTCTCGGAGGCCAAAACCCAACTGGTGCACCTGAGCGAGGGGTTCGACTTCCTGGGGTTCCACATCCAGTGGCGCCGCAAGCGCGGAACGGACAAGTGGTACGTCTACACCTTCATCGCCGACCGGCCCCTCCGGTCGGTGAAGGCGAAGATCCGTACCCTCACCCACAGAACATCGCAGCAGGACCTGGCCGTGGTACTGATCAATCTGAACAGGATCACCCACGGATGGGCCCACTACTTCCGGCATGCCGTCGCGAAGCGCACCTTCAGCAACCTGGACAACCTCGTCTGGTGGCGGGTCATCCGGCTGCTGCAAGAGCGGCATCACTGGAACTGGTCGGACGTCCGCAGACGGCTCACCACCCCTACCGGGCGGTGGCTGCCGATCAGCGCGGGCGAGATCGAGTTGCGGAAGATCAGCGCGATCCCGGTCACCCGGTATCGCTACCGCGGCAACACGATTCCCAGCCCCTGGGCCACTGCAATCACCTGACGGCAGAGACCGTGGAGAGCCCGTTGCGTCGAGAGGCGCACGGCGGGTTCGGCGAGAGGTCCGGGGAAACGGACCGGGAGCAATCCCGGCACCGCGCCCCGGGCCTACTCAGCGACGAAGCCGGGCAGTCGATGAGGCCGCCGCGCGCCAGGACCTGGGGCAGGCTCGGGTGTACCCCCGTCGTGCGGGTGCGCGGCCGGGGATCCGGTCGGGTCTCCATGGCGGGGCTGAGCTGCTACAAGGCGGGTCAGCGTTCCCGGATGTTCTACAGCTTCCACGTGTACCACGGTCGCAAGGGCGAGAAGAAGGGCCTGACCTGGCAGGACTACCGGGACCTGCTCATCCGCGCGCACATTCAGCTCGGCGGCCCGATCGTGCTCGTGTGGGACAACCTCCGCGCCCACCTGATGCCGCCGATGCAGGAGTTCGTCCAGGCGAGCAAGGACTGGCTGACCGTCTTCCAACTCCCCTCGTAGGCACCGGACCTCAATCCGCAGGAGGGCATCTGGTCGCTGGTCAAGCGCACCATCGGCAACCTCGCCGCCGCCGACCTCGACCAGCTTGCCCGGGCTGTCAGGCGCAGCTTGAAGAAGATCCAGTACCGGCCTCACCTCATCGACGCCTGCCTCGCCACCACCGGCCTGATCATGGACGACTGATCATCCCCGGACCGACAACACGCATTCAAATTCAGTAGTTGTCACCGAGCGCACTGCGCGACCTGCACGTCGCCCTGTTTCGGTCGCGCTAGCTGTCACCAGTTGGGCGGCCTTGTTGTCACTTGTCTCACGTGGTGGTGGTTGTTGTCACCGGCGGTAGAGCGGCTCGCCGCCCAGTACCAGCCCGGGACGTGCCGCTGCCCGGGCGGCCATCGCGAACATCGGTTCGATGTGCGGCAGCCGGACCCGGGCCGATCCTCGGGGCGCCATGACTTCCAGGATGAGCCGTCCGGCGCCCGCACGGGCCCCGGTACCCGCCGGACGGCGCACTGCGGCCGTCGGCGCGCGAGCATGGAGGGGTGAGCACGGTCGGCCCCCGCTCAGGCGTCCGCCAGTAGGTGCTGCCAGTGCTGGCGGCAGGCAGGGCCGCGTGGCCCGCTCCGCTCGCGCCCTCCTTCTCCATGAAGGATTCGACGAGATCCGCCACCACTGCACCGGCCACTGACGCTGCCCACCACGGCGCGGCCGCGCCGCGGGCAGATCATGTAGTTGCGCGCGACCGCCCGCAAGCACCGCCGGACCCAATAGGGCCGAGGCCAAGGACTCGTCGAAGGCCCGACGGTAGCCCGGACTACCGGGAGCCCGCCGCAGGGCGCGACTTGTAGAAGGACTCCTCCAAGTAGGCGGCCTCATGCGGCTGGTAGGGCTCCTCCAAGTAGGCGGCCTCGTCTCCGTCGAGTTCGACGTCCACCGCGGCGACCGCGTCGGCCAGCTGGGCCGGCTTGGTGACCCCGACGATGGGCGAGGTCACCGCCGGGTTGCGCATGACCCAGGCCAGGGCGACCTGGGCCGGGGACAGGCCCCGCTTGCCCGCGATCTCGTGGACGCGCTCGGCCACTGCCTGGTCCCCGTCGCGGTAGAGGATCCTGCCGCCCTCGTCGGTCTCGGCACGCGCCGTGGCGGTGTCCCGGACCCGCGTCAGCCTGCCCCGCGCCAGCGGGCTCCACGGGATCACGCCGATGCCCTGGTCAGCGCAGAGCGGGAGCATCTCCCGCTCTGTTTCCCGGTGGATGAGGTTGTAGTGGTCCTGCATCGACACGAACCGGGTCCAGCCGTTCAGGTCAGCCAGGTACAGGGCCTTGGCGAACTGCCAGGCGTACATGGAAGAGGCTCCGATGTAGCGGACCTTCCCGGACTTGACCGCGTCGTGCAGCGCTTCGAGGGTTTCCTCGATCGGGGTGTCGTAGTCCCAGCGGTGGATCTGGTAGAGGTCGATGTAGTCGGTCCCCAACCGCTTCAGGGAGGCGTCGAGCTCGGCGAAGATCGCCTTGCGGGACAGCCCGGCGCCGTTCGGGCCGGGGCGCATCCGCATCCAGACCTTGGTGGAGAGAACGACCTCCTCGCGCCGGGTGAAGTCCTTGACCGCCTGACCGACGATCTCCTCGCTGCTTCCGGCACTGTACCCATTGGCCGTGTCGAGGAAGTTGACGCCGCCCTCGAGGGCCTGCTTGATGATCTCCCGGCTGGCGTCCGCGCCCAGCGACCAGGGCTCGCCGCCCCGGTCCGGCTCGCCGAAGCTCATGCAGCCGAGGCTGATGGCGGAGACTTCCAGACCGGTCGTTCCGATTCTGACGTATCGCATACTCCGGAACTTAGGAGTTGGAGTGCGTTCTAACGCAAATTCGGAGGCGTGGGGCATGCGCGTCCTGACAGCCTTCGACCGTTTCGGCCAGACGTACCGGAGAACCCAGTAGTACTCAACTTGAAAGGGTGTTGTCGGGGAACGGGGAGCACCGTGTTGCTCCGCGCTGGCTCCGGGGCGGTCGTCGCGGCAGGATGAGCGCATGACCGAGAGCGAAGCGAAACTGCTGGAGTTGCTGCGTGAGCTCGATGACCCGGAGTGGCTTGAGTGGCCGCGAAGCTTCGACGGTGACGAGATCGCGGTGCGCTTCGGTAGTCTGGTGGACCGACTCGAAGGTGACTTCGCAGCACACTGCACGACCGTGGCCGGGCGGGAGAATCAGGACTCCAGCGAGTACGGACGTATCTTCGTGCCCGGGGACGCGACCGTGTGTGGGACCCGGATCGTCGTCTGTGTGCGCCAGTTCGGCTCGCTGGCGCTGGTGTGCGCGGACAACCCTGGTGCCTTCCTCGGGACGGATGAGGCACAGGCTGAGGGGGAGCTCGACGGTGCTGACCTCGCCAGGGTCAACCAGGCGCTGGTCGAGCTCGGCTATGTCGTGGTTCCCGAGGAGCTGCTGGAGAGTGACTACGACGGCCCGAGCCGACTGCCCTCGCATGTTCGGCGTCCCACCTGGTGGGCTCGCTTCTTCGGCTTCTTCTGACGATCACCCCGACAGGGTCAGGCCGGCGCCGGCCAGGCAGCCGTCGATGACGTCTGGCCGGTACTGAAGCATCTTGAGCTTGCGTTTCACCGCGCGGGTGATCTGGCTGAGGTCGGCGGCGGCGAGGTTGCCGATACCGCGCTTGACCAGCGACCAGATTCCTTCCTGCGGGTTGAGGTCCGGTGCGTAAGTGGGTAGCTGGAAGACGGTGAGCCAGTCGGCGTTGGCCTCGAAGAACTCCCGTAGAGGTGTGACCAGGTGTATGCGCAGGTTGTCCCACACCAGGACGATCGGGCCGCCGAGCTGGGTGTGGGCCCGGACGATCAGGTCGCGGTAGTCCTTCCAGCCGAAGCCCTTCGGGTCGCCCTTGCGGCCCCGGTACTCGCGGATCGCGTAGATCAGAAGGGACCGCTCGCCGGGCTTGTAGCAGGTCATCCCCGCCATGGAGACCCGGCCCGAGCCGCGCCCGCGCACGCGGACGACCGGGGTGATGCCCTGGCGGCCCCAGGTCCTGGCACGCGGCGGCGTCATCGACTGGCCGGCGTCGTCCTCGAAGACCATCCAGGCGCTGTTCACCGCCGCGGTGCTCTTACCCGCGGCCAGACCTCCCGCTTCCACAGCTCCACCGCGTCGTCGTCGCGCTCGATCGCTCGCCGGGCGGGCTGCTGCCAGGACCAACCGTGCCGTCGCAGCAATCGCCACGTGCCCTCCACGGTGTAGGAGACGTGAAACAAGCGGCCGATCATCGTCTTCACGCGGGCCAGCGTCCACCGCTGGTCAGCCCACCCATGCGCCAGTGGCCCGAGCTCCAACTCGCGCGCCAGTCTGACTATCTGCATGTCCGACAGGCGAGGCCGGCCAGGCGATCCCTTCGACGCCACCCCGGTCAGGCCATCCTCCCGCCACTGGCGCCGCCAGCGTTCCACGGACCACTCCGATACCCGCAACGCGGCAGCGACCTCCCGGTTCTTCTCGCCGGCCTCGAAGCACGCCACGGCCTGGAGCCGGACCCGCTCTCGCCCAGCCCTCTCGGCGTCGGTCAAGCCGCCACCCTGCGGATATCTCACTCCGCCAGGACTACCGAAGCCGCCAGCACGGTGTCCGGCGAACTGCCCGACATCACCCGATCAGGTTCAGTAGCGGGTCTGCCAGCGGCATTGTCACCTGGACCCGGTCGATGGTGGCCGCCACAGGCGACTCCTGGGAGCAGCTCGCCGCGCTTGTCGCGGACCGTGGCGCGTTCCTGGTGACCGCCGCACTGGACACGCCTGGCGGTCACTTCCGTTCTGCCTAGGCGGACCCCGGACGGCCCGCACTGAAACGCGGGGGACAAGGTCCAGGACCGACCAGCACCCAAGACGATCATCACATCCGGAGAGACGTGAACGCGCTCGAACACACAGCGGGGCTCAGACCTGCAGGCCTCCTGCCGACCAGCGCCCCAACCATCGGTGGCCGCTCCGAGCTGCGCTCTCCTAGACTCCGGCGCGAACTCGTCTTGACCGCGCTCGACAACTCAGTGGCCGGCACGCACCGCCTCGCCCAGGATTCGGAGCACGCCCGTTTGCAGCGGCTGCCGGCTGTCGTCGCTAGCCATCCGGACCCGGGTCCCTTGTATGGCGAGTTCCGGGCGGCGCCGTTCGGCGTGGCCCTGGACGAGACCGTCACCTCGGGTAGCGGCGGCGATGGCAGCTGTCGTCTCGCCGGGCCCCCGAGACGTGGGGTTCGAGCCAGGTCAGAGGATTGTCCACAGTTGGCTCGGGTCATCGCAGTGCATGCCGTTGATGCGGCGACGGACTTCGGCGATGGTGGCGGAGCCCGGTGTGGCGCGCTTGGCGTTCGTGGTGATCATGCGCAGTTCTCGCAGTCCCGCGAGTGCTGGGTAGCCGGCCCAGGTCCTGATGTCGTAGCCGTAGCTGTTGGCGAAGGCCTCGTAGTGGGCCTGGCCGTACCCGAAGCGGCGGCAGTGAATCTCCACAGTGACAAGGTCGAGCTCGGGCGGGCCGAAGGAGGCGGTGTCCCAGTCGCACAGGACCGCGTTGCCGCGGGTGGTGTGCAGGGCATTGCGATGCTGGGGGTCGCTCTGGATGACAGAGGGCGCCAACTCGTAGGAAACGTCCTCGAGCTCCCGCTGGAGATGGTCGAGCCGGTCGGTGAGGCGAGCGATCTCGTCGTTGGTGAGTGCGGTGGTCGAAGCGATGGAGCGACGGATTGCTGCGGCCGTGTCCGCTGCGGGCAGCGGTACCGGCGGGTCGTCGAGCTGGTGAAGCGTGCGCAGCGGCTTGGCGAGCTGTTCGGCCGAGACGGGGCGGGCTGGTTGGGGGAGGTACGTCCAGTAGGTCGCGTAGTGGCCGTCGAGGTCGACGGGCTGCTGTACGGGGTGCAGGGGCACGGTCGGGAAGCCCCGGGCGGTGAGCCAGGTGACGAGGTCGACTGTGCGTTGGACGGTGGAGGCCTGGGTGCCGTTGCGGGCGATCTTGACGACGACCCCGTCGGTGACGAAGACGGCATTGGTGTGACCGCGCATGAGCCGGGCATTGGCCGGGTCGAGTGCCGCAGCCATGCAGGCGCGGTCGAGGAGGCGGGTGAGGTCGGTTGCGGCGAAGCCGCCAGCGTCCGTCGCGATCGTCGTCATGGGGTTCAGGCTGGCCTACGAGTCGGGGAACTGTCACTTCGCAGCGGCGGGCAGCGCCAGGATCGTGCCAAGGTCGCGTACGGGCCGGGCGGTGCGCAGTTGCGGGGGGAGTATGGCGATCACGTCCTGGGCGCGGGCGCCGAGGATGGTGGTGCGGTGTGCTTCGGGGACCTGGAGGTAGGCGGCGGCGGCGAGCTGGCAGGCCTCCGCGAGGCTGTGTTCGTGGATCAGGCACATGGCTTGCTCCAGGCCGAGCAGGGCCGGGTCGATACCGGTCTGCTCAGGGTACAGGCGCAGCGCCTGGTCCTGGGTGTGACGGGCCTGCTGGGTGTCGCCGATAGCGGTGTAGGTGCCGCTGCGGTAGAGCAGCAGGCGCCTCTCGGGGAATGCCCACGCGTCGTCGGCCGGGCCGGGGTCGCAGGCCTGCCAGATCCGTTCGGCGTGACGGATCGCGGTGAGCGCGCCGTCGCGGTCACCCTGGCGGGCCAGGGCGCGTGCTTCGGCGGCAGCGGCGAACGCGCCGGTGACGGTGGGCCGGTTTCGGCTGATCAGGCGTGCTTCGCGCGCCAAGCCGGCGGCCGTCTCCAGGGGCCCGTAGTAGTAGGGGAGCATCGCGGCCTGAACACGGACGCGGGCACGCAGTTCGGGGTCGCCACTGTCGTCGGCGGCAGTGCGGGCGGTGTCGTACCACTGGCCGGCGTGGCGCAGGCGGCCGAGCTTCATCAGGGCGTCGGCGACGAGGGTGGATCCGATGGCTGTCAGGGCGGAGAGCTGGACTTGGACGGTTGCCGGCTGCCGGTCGGCGGCCACCAGTCGGATCTCCTCCAGGTCTCCGATGAGCAGGGGGAGCATCTCCTCGGGCGGGGTGAAGACGTACAGCCGGCGGGCGCTGATCATCCGTTCTTCGAGCTGGTCCAGCTGGGCGGTGCTGACGCTGGCGGCGGCGAGGGTGCGGTTCAGGGAGCGGCGGGCGTCGTCGATCAGCCGGTCGAAGAGGTCACCGCTGGGAAGGACGGCGGCCTGTGCCGCACTGACCGGGCCAGTCACGGACGCCGCGGAATGAGGGGGGCCGGCCAGGTCGAGGTCGTGTGCTTCGGTGTCGTAGAGCTCGCACAGCAAATCGATGCTGCGGGGGCGAGGGCGGTTCGCTCCGGTCTCCCAGGTGCTCATTCGGTCGATGGTGATCCCGCCGGGATCCGCACCAAGCCGGGTGCACACGGCTTTGAACCGCCGTACGGCCTCTTCGAGGGTCCAGGCGCGCGCCAGGCGGTGGGCCCGCAGCCGGGTGACCGCGCAGCAGTTCTGAAGGGCATCGACGATGACACCGACGGCTGCTCCCCGGTTCTCGGGCTTGCTGATCAACCGCCTTGCGCAGACGGCTCCGTGACCTCTCGTCATGCTCACCATCTTGATGGCCGGGCCGGGTTGGTGGTAGTGGCGCGGCCGCGAAGTCGGGAATCCGTTTCCCGGGTTCGGGTCGGTTTCCGGGAGTCGGGTATCGCGGATTCCCGGTGGCGGTGCCGCTTCCCGGATTCCGCTGGTTGCCTGCCGCGGGCCTCTGGGCGGACGGTGTGGTCACCCCAGTGGAGGCCTTGGGCTCTGGACCGGGTCGTTCCCTCAAAGAGGAGTGGTGGCATGGCATCGGGTCACGACGGCTCGACCTCGGTTCTGGCAGTACGGAACGAGCCCGGCCTGGACACGACGACCGCGGAGAAGACGCACCGGGTCGAGTTGCCCTACGAGGAGTACTCCGCCGCGCTGGCGCGTCGGTCGGTGCGGCACGTGCTGCGGCAGTGGAACTTGGCCGGTATCGAGGACGACGTGCTGCTGGTGGTCGCCGAGCTGGTTGCCAACGCCGTCGTGCATGGCCGGCTCATGGAGGGGAGCGGGACGAAGGGGATCACGGTCGCGATCGGCCTGCGGGCGGGCGTTCTCGGGCTGAGGGTGCAGGACCACAACCCCGCCCGGCCGATCCCCCGGGTCGCTCGGGCTGGCGCCACGTCGGGGCGCGGACTCCTTCTGGTCACCGCGCTGAGCTCGGGCTGGACGTCCAGACCCTCCGACGACGGGGGGAAGGCGGTCCACGTGTTCTGGAACCTCGCCCCTGACCTCGGGACTCCGGCGCAGCCCGACGCTCTGCCCCGGGCCTCGTAGCCGTGAAGCAACCACCACCCGCACCGTCTCCTTGGGGGATTCATGATCGTCGCGTTGGCCGGAGGGCCTGTGCAGCACCGCCTGGCCATCGGTCAGGAGTTGTCGCGGAGCCTCAGTGGCGTGCACCTCGAGCTGGACAGCCTGCACCGGCTGCTCTTTCCGGAAGGCACCCTGATGCGCTCGGACGAGCAGGAGGAATTCTGCCTCGATGTCCTGCTGAGGGTCGCCGGATGGCACACCGACCGGCGCGCGAAGAGCCCCGTACTCCTCGCATACCCGGCGGACCAGCTACTCAACGAGGCGGCACTGTGCCGTCTCGCGGAGCGACTGGACCGCGAGGTGAGGCTCGTGCGCTACGCAGGTTCCGCGTCCCAGGCCGCGGAGGGACGCCCCCGGCCGGGGGCTGTGCCCGAGAGCGTCATCGTGGTCGACGAGCGGCGCCCGGCGGTCGAGGAGGCGACGTTCGTTCTCGGCCGCCTCGCTCGCACCGCACCGGACGGCCCGGCGCCCGCCGGAACAGCGGGTGCCCGGTGAGCGGGCGCACTCCCGGCAAATTCGTCCCGCCCACCGGTGCCACCGACGAGGACCGGAACAATTCCGAGCGCACAGCGACAGGGCACCTGCGTCGTCCGCCCCGCCCCCGGGTGACGTTGATGGCCGTGCCCGCCCTGATGCTGCCCTCGGCTGAGGTGCTCAGCCGAGGGCACCGACACGGTGACAGTATGACGCGCTGGCGCTCCAGCGGGTCTGCGGAGTGTGTCGGCAGATCGGTCTCACTCGGGGCGCTCAGCGGCGTCGGTCCAGTAGTTGGCGAGCATCTCGGCGGGCCAGGCGGGTTCGGTGACGTGTCCGCGGGGGCCCATGGCCTGGAAATAGGGCGCGATGTCGAGGATCGGTGTGCCGTGGACGGCGTCGAGGTCGGTGACGTGCAGGTCCAGGCCGTCGACGCGCAGCAGGCGCGGGTAGGAGATCGCGAGGCGGTTCGGCCGCCTGTGGTTCCTGTGCGCGAACGTTCCGGTGGCCGGCCAGCGGGGGTTGCCGCGTGGGCTGCGGGCGTGGAGTTCCACATCGTCGGGCGACCCGAGGTGGAAGTGCCAGGTGACGGTGAGGTGGCTGAACTCCTCAAGGCCCTGTACCGCGTCGAGCGGGTAGTCGGGGTTGAGGCGGATCACGGCCTGGACGCCGCCCTGGTAGTCGTCGGCCGGCTCGCGGTGGCCCCCGACGACGATGGCAACCGGCGTGACCAAGATCGGTTCTGGCATGGCGGCTTCCTGTCTCCCCTGATCGGTACGGCGTCTACCGGCGGCTTGGTACGACGGGCGGGCGGCGGGCCGGCACGGTCAGCCTACGGCCTGCAGGAAGTCGCGGGCACGCTGGTCGAGCTCGGCGGCGGCACCCTTGCCTCGGGTCCGGATGGGGGACAGGGCGCTGCGCATCCGAGTCACGGTGTCGTGGGTGCGGCCGGACTGGATGCCGGCCATGGCGTCGAGCGCCCGGTGCCAGGTGCCGCACGCCGCGTCGACGTGGCCGCGACGGGCCTGGACATCGCCCAGGTATCCGAGGGTGACGGCGTGAGTGCGGATGAGGTGCGCGGGTCGGGTGCGGACGCTGCGTTCGAACTCCGCTTCGGCGCCCGGAAGGTCGTCGAGGTCCCGCAGGGTGCAGGCGGTTTCGTGGGCGAGGCTGCCTTCGGTGAAGAACTGCACGCGGGTCGGCTCCGGGTCGTCGGCCGGGGTGCCTGCTCCGCGCAGGTCGTCCTCGGCGCGCAGCAGGGCGGCCAGCGCGTCGTGCTTGCGGCCGGCTGCGGCCAGGGCGCGGGCGTGGACGACGCCGAAGAGGGCCTTCTCGCGGTGGCTGGCGGTGCCGTAGCGGGATTCGGCCATGGAGGCCTCGGCGTACTCGAGGGCTTGGCCCGGGTGTTTGAGGTCGACGGCCTGGTGGGCGGCGGCGCGCAGGACGTGGCCGGCCAGCGCGCCGTCGCCGGCCTCGGCTGCCAGCGTCAGTGCGAGGCGGAAGTTGGCCTGGGCGCGGCCGTGGTGGCCCGAGTCGAAGTCCATCCAGCCGGCCACGTAGACGGCCTCACCGGCTGCGGAGACGAGGTCGCGGCGGGTCTGCTCATCGGGGCAGTGTCCGGCCAGGTAGTCGGCGACGTCGGTGCGCAGGTAGGCGGCCAGCGCGGCGCGCCCGGCCCGGCCGCCCAGGCGCTGGTCGCGGTTGGAGAACCAGGTCGTGGCCTCGCGCAGCGCATCGATGTGGACGCGGGTGACGGTGAGTGTGGACAGCGGTGGGCGCTCCCGGGCGAGCCGCAACCGCTGGTCCCACCACTGTTCGGAGGGGAGCGCGGTCCCGAGGGCCGAGTAGAGGGAGCTGCCGAGCAGTTCCCGGCGGTTCATCATCTCGCTGCCCCCGTGATCCGCCAGCGCGGAGAGTGTGTCAAGGTCCCAACCGAGCACCCGGTGGTTCTCGCCCTCGGCCGGGCCGAGGCCGATTTGCGACAGGGTGACCGCGCGTCCCAGACCCCGGGACAACGTCTCGCACAAGATAGCCGGAGCGCGGCCCGAGGGTCGTACTCCCCGCAGCCACTGTGCGATGTGCGAGCGGGTGACCGCCAGGAGCTCTGGGGCGCCCTGCTCCGCCGCCACTCGCCTCATGTGGGAGGCCAGGCGGTCCTGGGGCCATCCCAGTTCCCTGACCACAGCCTCGAGCCGGGTGTTGCGGGTCGGCGCCACGATGCGCTCCCTGTCCTCGAAACGATCTTTAACAGCGTTAACGGCATTCGTGTCCACTTCGGGGTTCCCCTGAGCGGTAGGAGCCGGTTCGCTCAATGTCATGACGATAAAGCCCAACGACGCAGCCAGTTGGCGACTTTGCGGAGAATCCGCGCCCGGGTGAGCCACGCGGCGCCGCCCGCCGCTCCCGGCCACCAGGACGTGCCCCGAGGCGGATCCGGCGGTGACGGAGCGAGCATCGAGCTCGTGTCCACCGTCGAGCGCACCGCAGAGCCCGCGGTGCGGACTGGGCTCACCGGATCGGCCGGGTCAGCCGCCGGCGCTGCACCGCTCAACCCGCCCGCGACCGTGCGTCCCGCCCCTGCCCGCCGCTTGCCGCCGCCCGGCCTCGTTCCCACGACCGCCCGCTTCCCGAGCCAACCGCCTGAGAAGGATCCGATATATGCCAATGACCATCTCGCCCACGCGGCACGCCTTCGCGACCCCCAGTGCCGCGCCGGCCGGCGGGCCGCGGCCATGACGGGTCTCATGCTGCCTGTCGCCCTGAGCGGAGCTTCGACGGCAGGGTTCTTCCTGGCTGCCGCGCGAGTGGGCCGGTTGAGGCGCCTGGTGGCGGACCGGGACCGGACCATCGCCGACCTTGACCGGGCCGTCGCCGACCGGGACAAGGCCGTCGACGACTTGGCCAGCGCGTCGATGCCGTCGCTGCTGACATCGGCCCGAGCCGCTGCGGCGTCCGTTCCGCAGGTCCCGATGGTCCCCGGACTGGAGGGCACCGCCTTCCACCAAGGCCTTCATGTGCTTCTCGAGGAGTTCGCCAAGGCACTGCGTAGTGTCGAGTACGAGAGCGGCCTGGCCTTCGACGCGCAGGGGCGGGAGGTCACGGCCGCAGCGGTCACCTCGGTGGCCACAAGCGTGGTCAGTCTCGTCTCCGACGTGAGCCGGCTGATCGGCGAGGCCATGCGGCGTCATTCCAGCGACGAGGTGTATGCGACGCTCAGTGAAATCGACCACGCCGTTCAGCAGGTCCTCCGTCAAGGACAGGCGTTCCTTGTGGTGCACGGCGGGGTTCCGGGTAGGCGTTGGCCCGCCCAGTCGCTGACCGACGTGGTACGCGGCGCCATCGGCCGGGTCCGCGAATTCGACCGGGTACGTCACCAGGAACTGCCGTACGAGTTGACCGGGCGAGCCGTCGAGCCGGTCGTCCACTCGATCGCGACGTTGCTGGACAACGCCCTGCGATACTCGCCGCCGGGATCCGTGGTGGAGGTCGGGTTCCTGATCGGTCACCACGGAGTCGCCGTCGTCGTGGACGACGCCGGGTTGCGGATGAATCCCGAGCAGCTGGCCCAAGCCAATGCAGTCCTGTCCGGACACCAACGGGTCGACGTCCACCGTCTGGGCCCGACCCCCGCCATCGGGTTTCCCTCCATCGCGGTCCTCGCCGCCCGATACGGCTTCAGCGCGACCGTGGAGGCCCCGAACGCCTACGGCGGTACCCGAGGGCTTCTGTTCATCCCCCACAACCTCCTCGCGGCGCCCGCTGTGACAACGGAGCCGGTGTCACAGCCTGAGCCCGCCGGCTCTAGCGGGCTCACCCCCGCACCCCCCGCGCCCGCCGCCACCCCAGGCGGCCTGCCCCGCCGTGTGCGCCACGACCCGGCCCTCGTCCCGAGGCAGGCCAGTGCCTTGAGCACGTCGCCACCCTCCGCGGCCCCTATCACCGCCTGGGCTTCCACCGTCAGGCGCGACCTCGATCCGACCACCCCCTGGGAAGAGACACGATGAACCTCGCCCCCCACAGCGCCGATCAGCCCCCCATCGACTGGCTGCTGCGCGATGTCGCAGCCCTCGCCGGGGTGCGGCACGCCGTCGTCGCCTCGGCCGACGGCCTGGTGACCGCCTACGCCGGACACATCTCCAAGGACGACGCGGACAGGGTCGCCGCGGCCGTCTGCGGCATCCAGTCCACCGCTCGCACCCTGGCCCCCTTCTGCGGGGACGCCACCAACGGCCTTCGCCAGTGCGCCCAGGAGTTCGACCAGGGATGGGTCTTCGTCGCCGCCGCCGGGCAGAACACCCTCCTCGCGGTGGCTACCGACAAGCACGTCGACGTGGGCCTGGTCAGCCATCGCATGGCGGACCTCTCAGCACGCCTGAGCGGTCAACTCTCCACCCAGGTCCGCACCGAGGGCGGCGCCCGGCCATGACCGGGGGGCGGGACACAGGCCTGGTACGCGCGTACGTGAGGGTCGGCGGGCGCCTGAGTGCCTCCCGCTGGATCGACCTCGCGTCCCTCGTCGTGGCGGCCGCCGGCCACCATCCGAACCTCGGGCCCGAGCAGCGTCAGATCATGGCGCTGCTCGGTGCTCGGGGAGCGCTGTCCGTCGCCGAGATCGCCGCACACCTGGAGCTTCCGCCCTCCGTCGCCAAGATCCTTACCGCCGACCTCATGGACCTCGGCTGCCTCGCCGCTCCCGCCCCGCACAACGCACCCGCCACCGATGTCCTCAAGGAGGTGCTCCGTGGACTGCGCAACCTCGTCGTCTAGCACCGTCTCGCGCCTGCCTCCCACCGTCGTCCGGTCCGTCAAGGTCCTCATCGCCGGGCCTTTCGGCGTAGGGAAGACCACCCTGGTGGGCAGTGTCTCCGAGATCCCGCCGTTGCGTACCGAGGAACCGATCACGCGCGCCAGCATCGGCGTCGATGACCTTGCCGGCCTCCCCGCCAAGGACACCACGACCGTCACCATGGACTTCGGCCGCCGCACCTTCGGAAGCACCGCGCTGTACCTGTTCGGCACACCCGGCCAGGAGCGCTTCGCGCCCGTGTGGGACGACCTCTCCCGCGGCGCGCTCGGCGCCCTCGTCCTGGTCGACACCCGCCGCCTGGACGCCTCGTTCGGCGTTCTGTCGGCGGTCGAGGCCCGCGGACTGCCGTACGCGGTCGCCGTGAACCGGTTCGACGACGCCCCGCGCCATCCTCCGCTCGAGATCCGGGAGGCCCTGGACCTGGCGCCCACCACCCCATTGACGACCTGCGACGCCCGCGACATGCCGTCATCGGTCCACGCCCTGATCACGCTCGTCACCCACCTTTCCCAGCCGTCGGGAGCCTTGCAGTGACCACCGCCCCGTACCCGCCGACCGGACCCCTGGCCGACCTCACACCCGTACCCCTCTACTCGGAGGAGTTCGCCGCGGACCCGCACGCCGCCTACGCCTGGATGCGCCAGCGCTTCGGTTCTTTGGTCCCGGTCGAGTTGCACCCCGGCGTGCCGGCGACCCTGGTGATCGGCTACTACACCGCCCTGCGGGTTCTCCACGATCCGGTGCGATTCCCCGCCGACCCGCGTATCTGGCAGTCCACCGTGCCCGCCGACTGCCCGATCCTGCCGATGACCGGATGGCGGCCCAACGCTCTGCGCAACAGCGGAGCGGCCCACGAGCGCTACCGCTCCGCGAACTCCGCGGCCCTGGACGCCGTCGACCTCCACCACCTGCGCGCCACCGTGCAACGGGCCGCCCGCGACCTGATCACCGACCTCGCGCGCCACGGCCAGGCCGACCTGGTCACCCAGTACGCCCTGCCTCTCGCGTTCCAGGTCCTCAACGCCCTGCTGGACTGCCCGCCTCGGATCAGCGTCCAGGTCGCGGACGGCATGGCCCGGGTGTTCGACAGCGCGCAGGGCGCCGGACAGGGCGAAGCGATGATCTCCCAGGCCCTGGCGGCGCTCGTCGCCCTCAAGCGAGCCGACCCGGGCGACGACATCACCTCCCGCCTGATCGCCCACCACACCCGCCTGAGCGACGAGGAACTGGTCCACCAGCTGGTCACCCTCTACGGCGCCGGCATCGAGCCGCAGACCCACCTCATCGCCAACGCGCTGCGCCTGACCCTGACCGACGAGCGGTTCGCGGGCAGCGTGATCGGCGGCAGCCTCACCGTGCGCGACGCCCTTGAGGAGGTCCTGCACCGCAACCCACCACTCGCCCAGTACTGCCTGTCCTACCCGCCGCTACCGGTCGTGATCGACGGGGTCCTCCTGCCGGCGCACCAGCCCGTGGTCATCGGCATGGCCGCGTGCAACAGCGACCCGGCGGTGGCCCGGGCAGGACGCGTCGGGAACCGTTCCCACCTCGCGTTCAGCGCCGGCGCGCATGCCTGCCCCGCCCGGACCCCGGCCTACGTGATCGCCCAGAGCGCCGTCGAACTCCTCATCGACGCCCTGCCCGAGATGCAACTCGCCGTCCCCGCGGACGAGCTCCGCTGGCGGCCCGGCCCGTTCCACCGCGCCCTGGCGTCGCTGCCCGTGCGGTTCCCCACCTCCGTCCCCGTCCCGGTCCGCTGACCAGACCGTCCGAAGGAGCCCGTGTGAACACCACACCGTTCGTCCTCGACCCCACCGGCCGCGACCGTGACGCCGAGAGCGCCCGCCTCACCACCGCCACAGCCACCCGCGTCGACCTTCTCGGCGTCCAGGCCTGGGCCGTCGCCGACCCGGAGGTCCTGAAGTCACTGCTCACCGACCCGCGCGTGTCCAAGGACGCCCGCCGGCACTGGCCGCTGCTACCCGAGGTCGCCCGCACCTGGCCGCTCACCCTGTGGGTCGCGGTCGAGAATATGTTCACCGCCCACGGCGCCGACCACCGGCGCCTGCGCCGGCTGATCAGTGCCGCCTTCACCGCCCGCCACGTCCAGGCACTCCGACCGCGGATCGACGAGCTGACCACCACCCTCCTCGACGACCTCGCCACCACCCCCACCGGCGAGCCCGCCGACCTGCGCGAACGCCTCGCCTACCCGCTGCCCATCCAGGTGATCAGCCACCTCCTCGGAATGTCCGACGAGATGACAGGCGACCTCGACTTCCGCCGCCTGGTCGACGCCGTCTTCGACACCACCCTCACCGCCGAGGGGGCCCGCACCAACACCTCCGCCTTGTACGCGGTGCTCGACGAACTCATCGCCACCAGACGCACCACCCCGGGTGACGACATGACCTCCTTGCTCATCGACGCCCGCGACACCGACGGCGACGGTGGCGGCCTGACCGAGCAGGAGCTGCGCGACACCCTCCTGCTCGTCATATCCGCCGGTTACGAGACCACGGTCAACCTCATCGACAACGCCCTCACCGCCCTGCTCACCGACCCAGGCCAGCTCAGCCACATTCAGGCCGGCCGTGCCACGTGGGGTGACGTCGTCGAGGAGAGCCTGCGCCACAACGCGCCTATCGCCCACCTGCCGCTGCGCTACGCCGTCGAGGACATCGAACTCCCCGACGGAACCACGGTCCTCAAGGGTGAGGCGATCCTCGCCTCATACGCCGCAGCCGGCCGCCACCCTGACCTCCACGGCGACGACGCGGGCGCCTTCGACTCCCTGCGGGCCGTCAAGGACCACCTCGCGTTCGGCCACGGCGTGCACTACTGCCTCGGCGCGCCGCTGGCCCGCCTCGAGGCCGAGACCGCCCTGCGCGGCTTCTTCGGCCGCTTCCCCGACGCCGTCCTCGCTTCCGGCGCCCGGCTGAAGCCGCTGGAGTCACTGATCTCCAACGGCCACCAGGAGCTGCCGGTCCTCCTCACCCCCGCCACCTAGACACCACCGTCCGGAGGTCAACCATGCCCCCTGATCCGTCCCCGCCGCCGCAGCACCTGCCTCTCGTCCGGACCGCGGGCGTATGCGCACTCGCGGCCACGACCGGTGCGACGGCCGCAGCGGCACTGCTCGCACACGGGCCGCGCCACACGAGCGGTGTATCGGGATGGCAGGCGGGGCTGCTCGTCGTGTTCCTCGCCGTGGCGGCCGCCGGCGCGGCGGCTGCCGACTGGACACGGGCGCGCCTTTCGACCGAGCTGCCGCAGGGGCGCTCCCCTTCCCCGGGCGGGCCGCCCGGGGCCCATGGCGGCCGTCCGGGTCAGGGCCGCACCACCACCGGTGAATCGGCCCGGCGGTCTCAGATCCGCCGGGCCGGCTTCCCCCATCGGGTCATCTCGCGTCAGGCCCGCACGGATAGCAAAGCCTCATCCCTGTCTTCCACCACGACTACCGGAGGTTCGATGCCGTACCTCACCAAGCCAAGCCCTACCACCGCTACCACCGGTCCGGCGGGCGCCCTCGTCACCTGCACCGCCTCCGGCGAGACCAGCCCGCCCCGGGGCGGGCTCACCGCCCCTGCCGCCCCGATCCCGGGGGTGAACTCGTGACCTGCCCGCACCGGCCCGCTTGCCCTGACCGCTGTGCGAAGGACGCCTCGGCTGCCGCCGCAGTGGCCTCCCACCCCGAGCAGGGATGGAGCCTGTTGTGCAACGGCACACTGTCCTTCGAGAACACGGGCGCGGTGCTGCCCGACGGCCGGATCCTCGAACCCGCCGCCCCGGCCGGCTCGGAGCGTGCCGCGTGAGCCCCAGGAGCGCTCCCGGCACCCCCCGCCCCGCTGGCCGTGCGTCGTCGCCGCGAGCGGCTGGCATCGTCTGGGTGAGCGAAGCGGAAGCGGTCACCCGCGCGGTCGCCGCGCCGTGGGAGCGGCAGACACCCGGCCCGATGACGCACCAGTCGATCCGCCCGGATTCCGCCGCGTCGGCTCGGGTCTCCAGTGCGCTGCTCGGCGGCAAGGATCACTGGGCCGTCGACCGGGACGCCGTACGACGGCTGTGCGACGCCGCACCCCATTGGGCGCAGCATGCCGCGGCCGCGCGGCGGGCCGTGCTGGGCATGGCGGCCGCGGCTGCCACCCAGGGCGTCGACCAGTTCGTCGACCTTGGCTGTGGCCTGACCACCGGTGCGGTCGGCACAGCACTCGCGCCGCTTCACACCGCCGTACTCCCTGTGTGTCGGGCCGTGTCGGTGGTCTACGTGGACCGGGACCCGATGGTGTTGGCCCATGCCCGGGCCCTGCTGCGTGCGACCGTGCCCGCCACCGTCCGCCAGGTGGACGGGGACCTGAGCGCTCCCGCTTCGCTCCTGGCAGCGCTACGGGACGATGCGGGTTCGCGGTGGCGCCGCCCGGTGGCCGTGGTGCTGTCCGACGTACTCCACGAGCTGACGGACGACCAGGCCGCAGGCTTACTGCACGCGTTGCGGGAGGCCCTTCCCACCGGCAGTGTGCTGCTGCTCACCCACCGCACCCCGGGCGAAGGTGAAGACCACGAGGCGCTGGCGGGGGCCCACGCCGAGTCCGCGCTCGCCTGGCACCCGCGCGGCGCCCGGCAGGTCGCGGCGCTGGCTGGCGGGTGGCAGCCTTTGTCCTGGGGACGCACCCGCCGGATCCCCGGCTTCGTGACGCTGGCTGTCGGCACCGGGAGGTGGGCCGCATGAGCGGAGCGGCGCCCACGACGATCACCACTACGGCCGCTCCCGCAGCGGCACGCCAGGGCGTAGATGGCGTGGATCAGGCGGTTCCGGCGATCACGCGGTGGAGCGGCGAGTCGGTGGACCACAGCCTGGTTGTCGGCGACGGCCCGGGCGGCGCCCGGCTCGCCTACCACCGGGAAACACCGGCCGACCGCGTGCACGGCGTGCTCGTCCTGCGCTGCACCGGCCGCCAGGGACTGGGCGAACCGCTATGGCAGGCCGTGCACTTCGGCCGGCAGGTCCGCTGCATGCTCAAACTGCTCTGCCGCGTCTGCGAGAAACCGGCCGATCAGAGCGACCAGGGCGTGCTCTGGCTCCTGCCGCACCCCAAGACGCCGGGCGGCCACCCGCGCGCCCTTCAGCCTGGCTGGCCGGACGGTACCGTGACCGAACACCCCCCGGTCTGCGCCGCTCACGCCCTCTCCGCCCCGCGCCACTGCCCGGCTCTGCGAGGCGCCCGGCTCGTACGGACCCTCGAAACGCGACTGTTCGGCGTGGCCAGCCTGGCGTTCGACCTCAGCGGCCCTGGCCCCCCACCCCATCCGCGGCCAGTTCGCCATGCACTCCCCGGACCTCAACCGCGTGGCAGCGACACACCTGCTGCGCACCCTGGCCGACTGCAGCCCCATCAGCGAGCGGCAGCTACGCGCCGACCTCGTCCACCGAGGAATGCGCCGTTGAACCCCACACACCGCTCCGACCTCGCAGGCGAGCGGACCCACGAAGTGCCCACGCGACACATTGCCCTCCGCCCGCAACGACCGCCCAACCCGGACGCTCGCCCAATGGCACCCCCGCGGCCCTGCGCGGGGCGGCGGCCTCCCGATCGCCCCGTCGCATCCTGACGAAGGAACCACATGACGCACATCCCGCCGGACACTCGTCGCAGGCTGGGCGCTCTCCTGCTCGGCGCCCATCTGCGTCATCTGCGCGAATGCCAGAACCTGACATCTGCCGATGTCGCCGAACGCGCACCTGGCCCGCACCGCGTGAGCGCTGGCGATGTCAGCGACGTGGAAGCCGGCCGCACCCCGGTGCCTGCATTCGCCGGCCTGGGTCGTCTCGGGGCCGTTCTGGGGGCCTGCGGCGGCGGCCGAATCGCGCTAGCCGACTACCACCAGGTCCTCGCGGCCTGCCAGCGTGAGGACCTCGGCGCGGCCCTGGTCGACGACGCCCTCGCCTGGCCCCACCGCTACCAACTCCTGGAGCAGGAAGCGGCCCGAGTGCTCCTGGCGGCCACCGCCACCGTGCCGGGCCCGCTGCGCACCGAACAGACCTGGGCGGCCCTGAGTATGGAGGGGGACTACGGGGTTCCCGTGCCGCGAGCGAGGGAGTTCTCGGCGCCGTCCGCAGTGCCTGGGGCGGGGTGTGAGCTGTGCGTGATGTACCGCGCCGATCCCCTCGCCCAACCGGGCACCAGGGGCGCGTGGCAGCGGGCGGTCGCCGAGGTACGGGCCGCCGCGTTCGACAAGCGCATCCGCCGCGGGGGCGCCACGGAAGCGGTCGTGCTCCTCGACGAGGGAGTCCTCTACCGCCGCGGTGGCAGCGCGCGTATCCACGCCGCCCAGATGGGCCACCTCGCCGACCTGACCCGCCACCACCGGCTGCAGGTGCGGGTGGTGCCGTTCAACGCCGGGGCGCTGCTCCGTTACGAGATGGCGGAACTCGACCTCGGGGATGGGCGGACTGTGACGGCATCGCTCGGCGACGCGGGCGTCTCCTACCGCGACGGTCCAGACCCCAGCCTGCGCTTGGCGATGGAGCGATCCCTCGGCCCGGACATTAGCGGCGAACTGCTCGACAAGGCCGCAGCCGGCACCCTGCGCCCGCCCCGTCGGGGCTGGTAGCCGGCCAGGTACGCGGTCACGGCCCACAGCCTCGTCCACCCCCACCACGGCCGTTCGGCGACCGTCGGCGGCAGCGAAACCATTTCGAAAGGAAGCACACCTCGTGCACTGCAGCAGTGTTGGCCCGCAGCCGAGGCGTCCGGACGACCCCGCGCAGGTTGCGGACCCCGGCTTCGGCCAGGACACGCATCCCCTGCCGATCGAGGAGCGGGTCAGCGCCGTCCAGCGAGCCACCGGTGTTCCGGTGGCCCTGCTGGACGGCGGACGGGATCCCCTGCGCATCAGTGCCGAGAGCGACCGGATCGACGGCGCCCTGCGATTCACCGGCAGCCGCACCAGCTACCCGGACGGCGTGGCCGTCTCGGTGCGTTATCCGACGTCCTTCCCCGACCCTGATTCCGAAACCGCGACAGACACCCTGGAAGCGATCGAGGCCTGCGGCCTGTTCGAGGACGGCGTGCTCATCGTCGACGGCGCCGCTGTGCGCGCCGCGGGGTACCGGCCGGTCGCCGGCGGCCCGGTGCGTTCCTGGACCGCGCAGTCGGGTGGGTGGATCGTCACCGTCCACGGCAGAGCGGACGACGGGGCAGTCGTCCGGGTCCTGGGCGCTCAGAACCCGGCGGCGCCCGGCCGCCCCACCATCCCCGGGACCATTTGACCCCCGCCGCTTGCCGCCCGCCGCTTCCCGCCCGTCACCACTCCGTCCCTCGTCGAGGATCCTTATGCCCTCCTCCCGCCACAGCGGCCCTTCGCCCGCGTCCTCCCTGGCATCGCCGTTGAGGGTGCCGCTGCTCCCCGGAGAACACGGCCCTTATCACCTGATGCGCCGTATCGGCGCCGGCGGCACCACGACGGCCGTCCGCGTCAGCTATGGCAGCGGTACCGACCTGTGGTCGTTTCCGCCGCGGACGGCGGCCCCCACGGCCGCCCGAGCGGTACTCGGCGCCGAGGCGGTCGAGGGCCCGGTCGTCTTCGTGCGCGTCGACGGGCACCACCACGCGGCACCGCAGCACGCCGCGGGCCGCGCACGTGCCCGCATCATCTCCCTGAAGGACGCGGTGCTCGCTCTGGTGACACGGCAGGGGCCTACCGGGTCGGTGGCGCGTGTGTGGCTGGACACCGTTCCGCAGGGGGCCGTGCCCGCCGCTTCGGACAGCTGCTTGCACGCCGCCGACGAGGACGCTCTGGTCGGCGCCGCGTGTGAGGCGCCCGGCCGTTCGGGCGGTATGCCGCGCCCGGGCATGGGGGTCGCGCGGTGAGGGGCGCCCAGGTGCCGCCGCCCTCGCCGATTGGCTTGCCGGCCGCCTCCGCGTCGTGGGCGTGGGTCCGCAGGTTCGCCGGGCCGCTGTCGCTGGACGCGGTCGCGAACGCGATCGGCTGCCCCGTTGATGAGGTCGACAGCGCCCTGACCGTTCTGAGCGCCGCTGCCGGAGCCCGCGACCGGACCGCGTTGGTGGCCCGGTACGCGCTCGCCGGGCATCTCCTGCCCCGAGACTTCGGGGCGGAGGCGGGCCCGGGCCCCGACCCGAGGGACCGGCTGATCCTGCGGATGCTGGCGCGTGGACTGAGCGGGGCGACTATCGCCGACGAGGTCGGTGTCACCCTCCAGACGGCTGCCCGGTACCAGGTCGCGGCACTGGCCCGGATGGGCTGCACCGAGGTGCACCAGGCGGTGGGTCTCGCCTGCCTGACCGGACTCGTCCGGGCGTCCGACGTGGGTGTCGCGACGGACGCCGTCCGCCGTCCGGAGGCGCAGGGCGATGAGCTGCTGCGTGGCCTGCTGGCCCCGGTGCGGCTGGCGCTGATGTCCGGGCGGGCCATGGTCGTGGCACCGCGCCGCGAGCAGCCGGCACTGGCCGCACTTCTTGCCGGGCGCGAGGCCGGGCCCGGCAGCCGGATCCTCGCCGTCGCGCGGCCCGGTGTCCACTGGCCCGAAACCGTCAAGGCGCTCGCCGCCGGCCGCCGCGACCACGGCGAGGTCGTGGCGGTCCTGACCCGAGGCGAGGCCGACCACCCCGCCCTCTCGACCCCACCGGGCGTCCCGGTGGCCACTCACCAGGCCCAGCTGGCGCGCCTGGTCGGGTCTACGCTGCCCGCCACCGTCATCGTCTCCCCGGGCGGACTCGAGATCGCCCGCGAGGCCTGGCGCAAGGCACGTCACCAGCGCCCTTACGACCTCATGCTGGCACTCGACGCGCACGTGCCGGACATCGCGGCGAGGGCGGGGCGCCACGAGTACTGCCCGCCGGCCCGGGCGACGGTGTGGCTGACGTCCACGCCCCGGCTGGTCTCGACCGACCGCACCAGGACCGAGGGCGCCGACCTCTACGCCACGGGCCCGATCTGCGCCGCCCTGACGCCCCGCCAGGCCGCCGACGCCGGGCGGATGCGCGACCTGCGGATCGCGGCCGCCCCGCTTCCCGCCACCACGGGCTCCCGGACCCACCTGCACCGTCTCGTCCTAGACCTGGCCGCCGCCCACGGCAGCACGCGGGTCGTGGTCCTGTGCTCCAGTACGACCGAGGCACGCCGACTGGAACGCGAGATCACCGCCGCCGCCGGCGCCGAGAGCGTGCAGGCCGTCGTGCTCGCCCGGCGCCACGCGCAGCCGGAGACGATGGCACAGTTCACCGGCGGCGGCGAACGCCTTCGCGTGCTCCTGACGCGCGGTCCGCTTCCACCCGGCCTGGACCCGGACCTCCTCGTCCAGGCCACCGACCAACATCCCGCCGCGGACACCGCCGCCAGCCTCGAAGCCGCGCTGACTCCCTCCGGTCCGGGAACGCGGCCGCTACTGGCGGTGGCCCCCGTCGGCGGTCAGAGCCACGCATGGACCTTACTGGCAGCCCTGGCGGGCGCTGCGGCGGCCCTGGACCCGGACCTGCGGGCCGCCCTGCGCACCGCCCGCGACAACCTGCCCGACGACGGTTGGCAGGGACTGGAGTTCACCCTGCCCGGACTGACGGCCGAGAGCCGGCAACGCGCCCGCGCGGTGTGCGCGTGGGCGCCCACGACCTGGGACGAGGAGATGACACGAACCCGCGACCGGAACACGGCCATCCACCACCGGGCCCTACCCGCCACCGTCTCGCCCAGCGGCCGGCGACTGGACACCTGGCTCGCCCGCCACCGCACACCCGCCGCCGCTCACACCACACTCCCCGCCCCTCGCCGATCGCCCATGCCCGCCCGACCCACCGGAAGCCGCACCGCATGACCACCACCGCCAACCCAGCCCCCGCGACGCGCCGTGCCACCTTCACCCCGGCCTTCGCCCCAACCCGGTACCGCCTCGTCACCGAGACCGTGACCGCACTGGCGCGCACCCTGGCGACCGACGAGGACTCGCTCGCCTGGGCCCTGCTGCTGTGCCGCCCCGACACCGAGGCGGACATAGCACGCACCCACAACGTGCCAACCGACGCCGTGCGCCGAGCGGCCAGGGGACTGGCCCAGCGCTCCGGCTGCGCCACACGCGCGCACGTCTGCGCGGCCTACTACCTGGGCGGCCTCATCGGCCCGCTTGCTCCGACCGGCCCGCTGACGGGCGTGCGAGACCTGACCTGGACCGACCAGGTCCTGCTGCGCCTGACCGCCCGCCTCACCACGCCCGAGATCGCGGCCGAACTGGCCGTCACGCCGGACACCGCCCGCCGCCGCGTCGCCCGCCTGCTTGCCGCGCTCCAGACCAATGCGACCCACCTGGCGGTCCTCGGCGCGGCTGCCGTGGGCCTGGTGCGCCCCTTCGACGTACGCCCCGACGTGGTCCTGCCGGAACCCGCCGTCGACGACAGGCTGCGTCCGGCCGCGGACGCTCTGGGCGCCGCGCTGGCCACGGCCCCGCACCGGGTGGTCGGACAGATCCCGCGTCCCGAACAGGCCCAGGCGTCGGTGGCCGCCGCGCTTGCCCTCCTGGGCCTGCGCAGCCGCGTTCTGGTCGTCGCCCCACACGGGCCCGCCTGGGACACCGCGCTCACGGTGTGGCAGTCGGCCCGCGCCGATGCCGGCCACGTCGCCGGCGTTCTCGTCCCCGGCCAGCTGGCGCACCACACGGCGCTGTCCGAGAACCGGCCAGTGGCAACCTCTGCGCGCCACCTGCTGGACCTCGCCGGTACGCGCCTGCCCGTCACCGTCGTCACCACGCCCGAGGCCCTGACCACCGTGGCCGCGATGCACCGCCTGGGCCCGGTCGCCGGCTGGGACCTGATCGTCACCCTCGACCCCCACCCGGCGGGCACCGAGCCCTCCCTTCCCGCCGCCGCCCACCTGACCCTGGCCTCGACCTCGATCCCGACGTCGACCACCGTGCCGTCGGTCTCGGCCACAGCGCTCGCCGTACACTGCGGGACCAGCGATGCCGGACGGGACGGCCGCCTGCGCGGCTTCCGCCTGCTGGCCACCGCCCCACCGCCCTCCGCCCCCACCGGACGCGGTGCGACGGCCGACCTGGCACTGCTGCTCCACGACATCACCCGCCGCCACGGCCTGCGCCGTGTCCAGGTGGCCTGCTCCTCCGCACTGCAGAGCCGCCAGCTCACCGCCGCCCTTGACCGGAGCACCGCCACAATCCCGGACGGGCAACACCCCCGCTCGCTGTGGACCAAAACGCTCACCCCGCACACCGCACCCTCGCAACGACACATCGCACTGACCCACTTCGCCGACGGAGGCGAGACCCTGCGCGTCCTGCTCACCCACGGCCCCGTGCGCGCCACCGGAGCCGACGCCCTTCTGCTCCTCGACCAGCCCGATGCCCGGGCGGCGGCCGAGATCATCGAGTGGGCGCTGGATCCCCGCGGACGCGCCACCGGCCTCCCGCTCCTGGTGGTCGCCGCGCTCGCCCCCGACCGCCCGGCGCCCGGATCCTCCACCCCGGATCCGGTGAGCGTGCTCACCCGGGCGGCAGCCCTGCTCGACCCCGGCCTGGCCGAGCGCGCCGCCGCGCACCCGATCGGCTCCGTGCGGCCGTGGCTCGAGACGGACCTGCACCTGAGCGAACGACACCACGAGCAGATCGCCGCCGCAACAAACGCACTGGTCGGCGCCGGGGAGTGGGAATGACCGTGCTTGAAGAGACCGTCACCCAGGTGCCGGGACGTCGCGTATCCGCCGGGCAGGCCGTCACCCGCCTGCACCTGGCCGCCATGCGCACGACTCAGGGCATCGATTGGTCCGCCCTGGCCACGGCGGCACACCTGACCTCCCGCCGGATCGAGGAGATCGAGAGCGGCCTCACCACGCCGACCGCCCGCCAACTCGGGGCTCTCCTCGGCGCACTGGGCGCCCCCGACGACCTCGCCACGCTCACCACGCTGTCCGCCGACTCCCGCGAGGCCGTCACCGACCGGTCCCGGGGCTGGGCCGCACGCCTGTCGAGCGTGCTGGGAAGTGCCACGAGCTGGCGCTCCGCGTGTGGGGGAGAGGTCCCCTTGGGATTGCGTACCGCCCGCTTCCACGAGGCATGCCTGCCGCCTGTGCTCACCGGGTGTGTTCCCGCTGACCGTTCGGCGCTCGCGACAATCGCGACCACGGCGCCGGGTCGTTGGACGAGGCCGTTGGTGCTGCTGGACGAGGTCGTGCTAGACCGTCCCGCGGGTGGTCCCGCGACGGCGGCCATTCAGCTCGAACACCTCTTGGCGTTGCAGGAGAGCCGGAGGGTTTCGATCGCGGTCGTCGTCTCGGAGGCAGCTCATCCCGGATCCGCGCTCATCGAGGTGACGGCCCGCCATGTCGGTCCGGTGGTCGTCGAACTCGTCCCCGACGGGGTCCTCTACCGCACCGGCCAGGCGGCGGCCGACGCGATCAGCGTGATCGACTCCGTCCAGCACCGCGCCGGCTCCGTCACGAGTGCACCAGAGCGCCTGCGGTGGGCGGCCCGAGGAATGCGTGCACGCACCCGTTCCCGGCGCGGGTCCAGCACTCCGGCCTGGGCGAAGGGCACACGATGACCCACCAGAGCACGGTGCCGGCCACGGAGGCTGTAGGCGCGGAGGATCGCCCCCTGCGGGGGCAGGCCGCTGAAGTGCGGCAGCCGACCGGGGACATCGCCGCTACCGCGTTGCCAATGATCGCCGGCGACGCCGCGCCGGGCACACTCCTCGCTTCCGGCCTTAAGAGGTCCTAACAAAAGTCGTAGTCGCGTGACTGTCGGTTGATGTGCTCGTTAGTCCGTCCGTGGGGAAGAGGGAGTCTCGTCCGTGGGTCG